>CAYWMG010000472.1:0-12303 GCA_964459245.1 uncultured Candidatus Bathyarchaeia archaeon | reverse complement strand
ACGACTTCGCCATCTGGTATACCCCAGGCGTTGCAGAGGCATGTAATGCAATTAAGAAAAGGCCCGAAGCAGTCTTTGAGAACACGAACAAATGGAATACTATTGCGATTGTGACTGATGGTAGCCGAGTTCTTGGGTTAGGTGACATTGGACCCGAGGCAGGGCTTCCTGTCATGGAGGGAAAAGCGCTTCTCTACAAGTATCTCGGCGGAGTTGATGCATTCCCGATTTGTTTAGGTACGAAAGAGCCGCAGGAAATAATCTCAGCAGTCAAGTGGATACAACCTTCTTTCGGAGGGATAAACCTCGAAGACATAGCGCAACCAAAATGCTTCGAAATCCTTGACACACTGCAAAACCAGTTGGACATACCTGTCTGGCACGATGATCAACAAGGAACTGGTACAGTCGTTTTAGCCGGCTTCATTAACGCAATCAAAGTAGTAGGTAAGAAGATTCCAGAAGTTAAGGTTTCAATGATCGGTGCCGGCGCGGCATGCGTTGCGTTTGCGAGATTACTCATCCTCGCTGGCGCGAAACCTGGCAACTTGATTTTAACCGACAGCAAAGGAACGCTCCACAAGAATCGAAAGGACTTGGAACATGTCTCGCCAAAGAAGTGGGCCCTCTGTCAGGTAACCAACTCTGAGAGTATTGAAGGAGGAATAGAGGCAGCACTCGATGGAGCTGATGCTTGTGTAGCGATGTCGAAACCCGGTCCCGGCGTGATCTCTAAAGAGATGATAGCAAAAATGAGTGATGATGCAATCGTATTCGCCTGCGCCAACCCGATACCAGAGATTTGGCCATGGGAGGCTAAAGAGGCGGGAGCAAAAGTTATAGCAACTGGGCGGTCTGATTTTCCAAACCAGCTCAATAACTCTCTCGGGTTTCCGGGGATTTTCAGAGGAACCATTGATGTACGCGCACGAACCATCACAGACGAGATGTGTCTTGCAGCTGCCAGCGAACTTGCGAAACTCGCCGAAGAACGAGGGTTGACGGACAAGAATATCATACCAACGATGGACGATTGGGAAGCATTTCCGCGTGAAGCAACTGCAGTCGCTCGAAAAGCGATTGAGCAAGGGATAGCGAGAATTGATCGTTCAAGAGACGAGATATACAACAGTGCTCACGCCATCATTAAACGAGCACGAGAACAGACCAAGTCTTTGATGCGAAGCGGGTTCATTCAAGAATTTCCGTCGTAAGGCTAGAAGAAGTAACTTGATAAATCAACAGATTGAACGCGAACGTCAGGAGCCTCTAGCATAAGGTGAAGGGCCATGACTCAACGTACGATAGCAGTAATTGGGGGCACGGGTGACCAGGGTTTTGGCATTGCTTTGAGATTGGCAAAGGCCGGGGAGAAGATAGTCATTGGGTCTAGGCAGCAGAAGAAAGCAGAGGATGCTGCAATCCGTGCACGTGAGATCTTGGGAGCAACAGCTTCTATTGTTGGGATGGAGAACTCGAAAGCAGCCGCTGCAGCTGACGTAATCATAATGTCGGTCCCATTTGCAGCTCATGTGGATATGATCAAATCAATTGCGGAAAACGTAACCCCTGAAGACTTGTTTATTGATGTTGTAGTACCTCTTTCAACCGCAGTCGGTGGAAGTACCACGACCGTGCTCGGAGTCTGGGAAGGATCATCAGCGCAGCAGGCAGTTAGACTTCTGCCACCTCACACCAAGGTTGCGTCTGCCTTTCACAACGTGGTGGCCGCAGGACTGCAAGATCTAAGTCATGCGGTCGATTGCGACGTAATTGTTTGTGGAGATTCTCTAGAGACTAGAAAAATCACGATGGAGATCGTAAATAAAGTGCCTGGAGTGAGAGCCATAGACGGAGGCCACCTGGAGAATTCACGTATCGTTGAACAATTAACTGCGCTGCTAATTGGGATCAACGCCCGCTACAAAGTAAAAAATGCCGGAATTAGAATTACAGGCATTAACCCTTGAATTTAGGGGAACAGAGATGCCACGGATTGTAGGCGTGGTTGGAAAGCCGAACGTAGGCAAGAGCACTTTTTTCAGTGCTGCAACGCTAGCTCATGTTCAGATTGCTAATTATCCATTCACAACAATAAAGCCAAACGTTGGTATGGCGTATGTTAGAACTAGTTGTGTATGCCGGGAATTCAACGTTACCGATACGCCAGGTAACTCTTCTTGCATCGAAGGTACACGCTTAATTCCTGTCCAATTGGTAGATTGTGCTGGGCTTGTTCCTGGAGCATGGCAAGGGCGAGGCTTGGGAAATCAATTCCTCGACGAAATAAGACAAGCTGACGCATTGATTCATGTAGTCGATGCGGCAGGAGCCACCGACGCCGAGGGCAGACCATGTGATCCTGGCATGCATAACCCAGCAGAAGACATTCAGTTTCTCGAGCACGAACTCGATATGTGGATCGTACAGATTGTGAAAAAAGAATGGGATAGGACCATCAGAAGCGTGGAAGGCACTAAAGAAGATTTGACGGGCATTCTGGAAGAAAAACTCAGCGGGCTGGGAATTCGTCATGACCATATTCTCAAGGCGCGTCAGAAAACTGGTCTCAATTTTGATAGACCAAGTTCTTGGTCAGATGAACAATTGCGGTCACTCATCTCTGAGCTCCGCAGATTATCCAAACCCATGCTTATCGCGGCTAACAAAATAGATGTGCAACCAGCCGAAGAGAATTTGAAGAAATTATCAGACACTGGAAACATGATTGTTCCTTGCTGCGCTGAGGCAGAACTGGCACTCCGAAGAGGAGCAGAAAAAAATGCAATTTCCTACATCCCTGGAGATAGCAACTTCATAATTGCAAGCGCAGCCCTGAATACCGACCAGAAAAATGCCCTCACACGGATAAGGGATAGAGTCCTGTTGCCGTTTGGTTCAACTGGAGTACAAGATGCTCTAAATTTAGCCTTCTTCAAACTGTTACAAATGATAACCGTCTATCCAGTGGAGGACGCTGAGAAGCTCACAGATCATAAGGGGCGAATACTTCCGGACGCGTATCTAGTACCATATGGAACGACTGCAAAACAATTCGCGGGACTTATCCATTCAGACCTTGCGTCAGGATTTCTATATGCGACTGAAGTAAGGTCGAAGATGCGTATCGCTGACGACTATATTCTGAAGGATCGTGACGTGATAACCATCGTTAGTACTAAGCGGCACGCCTAACTCTCAATGATCGAGGAACAGGTTTCATGGTTCTGCTCTGTTTCACCAAGACAATTTTTCTAGAGGGAACATCTTGACTAATTACTGCTCCCGGCGCGATCCATGAATCTGAACCTATCCGCACGCCAGGCAGTAAGCTTACGTTTATGCCAGTCTGCGCACGATCACCCATTAAAACGCCCAGCTTCTTTCTACCGCTGTCGAATAAATTATCCTTAACTTTCAATCTCACACTTTGCTTATCGAATCTCACGTTCGCCGTAATCGTACCTGCTCCGAGATTGCATTCCTCACCGATAATGCTATCGCCAACGTACGTTAGGTGCGGGATTTTGCTTCCCTTCATCACGATGCTGTTCTTGATGTCACAGGACGCTCCAATAACGACTCCCGCCTCGAGACTTGTATAAGGACGAACTCTCGCATTCGGCCCGATATTAGTTCCTCTTCCACAGTAGACTGGCCCCTCAACATAAGAACCGGCTCGAATCAAGGCGCCTTCGTCAACATAAACAGGCTGCTTCAAAGTGACGCCCTCTTCAATTTTGCCCTTTATCACATGTCTCAAGTTTTGGAGAATTCGACGATTTGCTTCCAATAGATCCCATGGTCTGCCCACGTCTAGCCATTCTAAATCTTGAAGAATGACAGCACCAATCTCTTTACCCTCCCTGATCAGCAGTTGTAATGATGAAGTCAACTCATACTCTGACCGTTTCGAGCGTGACGTATGCTCGATCGCTTTGAATACATCCTCATCAAGCACGTACATCCCAGAGTTAATACATCCGGCTCTTCCAACCATGCCACTTGGTTTCTCATTGATCCGAACAATTTTGTCATGACCATCGTTCAATTCGATCAATCCATATTGAGACGCGTCCAGCACTCGCACAACACCCACGACCCTGCTGATAGTACGAGCTTTCTCCACGACCGTTGCTATGGCATGCGTGGAAACTACCAAGTCGCCATAGACAGCAAGGAATCTTTCGCTTCCCACCGCTTGATATGCCGTGCGAAGAGCAGAGGCTGTACCGGTCAATGCTGACTGCCGCACATACTCCACATGAGCATCGTATTCGGCGCCGTCACCCAACGCACGCCTTATCTCATCCTCATGATATCCGACAACAACTAGGATGTTAGAAATCCCGCTCTCTACAAGAGCTAAGATGATATGCCCAATAATAGGCCTACCCGCTATAGGCAGTAGATGTTTTGGCCTATTCTCGGCCAGTGGCCACATTCTCGAACCCTCCCCAGCCGCGAGAATAACAGCTTTCATACTCTTACCGTCAACTTATGGAGAATAACTGACTGGCATCGCTTTAAAGTAGGAGGATAGCTTACTTTCAATAGCACTTGCTCTGGTCAATTGCTCAAGGTTAGGTTTTGCAGCTTTGGTGTTCGATCTAGTATCGTTTCTTCTTGGAGTTGCGACTGGTGCACTGATAGGCGCTCTTGCTGGAATATTACATTCACTCGAAAGAACAGCTAACCTTCAAGAACAGCTTCGGACGACCTCGCAAGAGGTAGAGACCATGAAAGATCGTCTCATAGGAGGCGGCCAATATGGAAAGCCCCAGCTGGATGATCTGGATAGGGATCTGGAAGAGATACATGAAGAGATTCGGAGAATGTACAAGAAGACTACTCGGTAGGGACCGCCGCCGCGGTAGATGCAGTCTTCGCCTGTTCAGCAACTTGCGCTGGACTTGCAACAACTCCGGCAGGAATTGATACCACCTTAGACTTGCGTACTCCAACGTGTCTAAGTGGCGCAATCTTCTTCGCAAGATTATAGACATCCGATCCTAATTTGCCGAGAACTATTTCCTGTGAAAGTTGTTCATAGGTCAGAGAAGTTGACTTGTCCTCTACGATTTGACGCATAATTTGGCGCACTCCATGCTCTTGTGAGTGGTTGATCCTATCACGGGTGAACGCTACGATTGAGATTCGAAGGGAATACTGGTCTTTTGTAGTGGCATTGAATATGCCATCCAACCTTGTACTACCACGCCTTACAAGACTGCGTAGATAGTCGGTTGCATATTCATGCGATTTGAGAATAGTCTCCGCCCTATGTTCTTTTGTGTTGACGACTAAGAAATAGAGCTTGATTGACTGGTGCGCAAAGTCATCGGTAATATCATATAACGTAGTTTCTACAACACGCCCGAGGAGTGCAGCTGGAGTCTCGCACGGGATGCCAGCGACAACTCTTTCTCCGAAGTAAGATGGGCTGTAAACATCGTACCATTCTTTGATCCGCCATTTGTCTCTAACCTTTTTCGTTGTTTTCGACAATCAAGTTCCACCAGTGCTTCGGAATGCAGCTAGCGTTTGGGCGTTATTTAAATCGTTTATCTTTTCTCGTCTGCAACTCATGAGTAATCGAGATCGTTTCCTCGGCGGCTCTCACACAGCGGAATATGTCATGAAGAGTTGCCTGTAGAGTCTCAACCCTGGGGCATCGATAGATTGCAATCTTCAGACTTCGTCCTCGAAGATGAACGGTAATTCGCATGCCTTGCCTTTCTGCAATGGGATTATCAGGTCCGAGCGCGTCCTTGACAGTCTGGGCCAACGATAATGAGGTGTAGTCTAGCGATAGTTTAGCTGTCATCATGAACTTTCATCTGAGACTGAATAGTGGAGTCTAATTCCTGCAAGAATTCTACGGGGTCTTCAACTCTAATATGTGCACCCGCTGCAACATTGTGCCCCCCACCAAATCCGGAGTATTTCTTACTGACTGCGGTTAAAGCAGTTCCCAGGTTCACTCCTGCTTTGAGGAGTTTTGCGGGCGCTCGTGCAGATAGCTTGATTCCTCCATCCCTGGATTTTGTCAGAACTATGATCGCTTGGTCTTGAGATAGATTTCCGGCTGATGAGATGATTGACGAGAATGCTCCAGTCATGCTATCCAGTATGTGGTCTTCTCCCCGGATTACCCAAATTGTGTTGAATTTTTGAATTGCGCCAGGTGATTTTGTCAACCACTCCATGTAGCTCGCGAGAGTCTTGCGGTAGTTCATAACCACCTCATTCGCCTGTGGTAATGCTGTCTTTCGATCGCCTAGACCGACGGAAAGGCCGATCGATGGATTGCCAGTGCGGCCGCAAGCATTGAGGAGAGCAGAGTATTCTCTCGCATCACGCGTAGCTTCACCCTTTGGTTCACCAATTAGTGTGTATACTGTTCCAACTAGGTCCATCACCACAGTTGTTGGAAAGTTGATTGAGGCGAGGTATGCGATAATTGCGTCAAGAATTGTCTTTTTCTCATCTTGAGTTAGGTCTGAGACAGTGCGAAAACGTTCTCCCTCTTTCACACGTATCCCGTTGGTCGATAGCAGTGTTAGACAATTGTCTTCTCTTCCGCTTAGATTGGGTAGGTACGGAGTGGTTGTGTACGCTAATGATCTGTGGATTGGTCTAGTCTCTCTTCCAAATAGCACAAGATCTGAGTCGACTCTGATACTTCCTGATGAGATGCCGTCTTGCACCAAAATCTCGTTTAATCCGATTAGAGCACGTTGTTCGTTCTTGTCTTGCATGTCTCCGAATGCGCCTACGATTCCTATGGAAGACAAATCTTTGTTCTTCTGTGAGAGTTCTCGTGCAACAAAGTAACACGCACCGGCTGCACTGATCAAACGTGCGCCGTCAATCTTGAAATCATGTGGATTCAACTGCAGTATCTGATCTTGGGAGGCCATACTCGGAGGGTGATGGTCCAAGATTATTACAGTCCTTGCGATAGATTTGGAGCGTATGAGATCTAAATAGCCGCTGCCAATATCAGAGAAGATGATAACGTCAGGATGTATTTGGGCGGCGGCGTCAAGCACATCTTCCCTTAGCTCTTCAACGATTCTTATTGTGAATCTGGACTTTGCTCTAGCCAACGCTGCACCAATAATGCTTGCTGCAGCTATCCCATCAGCGTCGTGGTGGGAGATCACTAAGAAAGTTGAATCAGATTTGAGATTTTCGTTTAGTGTGTCAGCTATTTGCTTGGCTCTTGTCAGGAATGGACCCGGATCTAGCTCTGTCGCCATTCGATGCCACTTAGGCGACTTGTCCCAGCATAACTAATGACGCTACCGGTGTATAAAGACGCTTTTGTACTCCCAGTCAGGTTTCAGTTTGCCACTACCCCGATAATACTTGACAAGCCTATGAATCTTAGACTCGACCATTGCCAGTGATCGTTTGTTCACGTAATCTTTCTTGTTCTTGTCAAGATGCTTTCTTAGATCCTCAGCCTTCTTCACAAGTGTTGCTAGATCTTCGGGCAATGCTACACCTTGTTGACTGGATGTGAGAATTTGTTTGACCTTCTTGCCAGTTATAGATTTCACGAGCGGTACTGCATACCGGTCGCGTAACAAGATGCCTATCATACTTGGAGGATTACCTTCTCTGGCAAGTTTGAGAACCAGTTCTTCAACCTCATCCGAGGTATATTTGCACCAAGATGGAGTCTTCTTGCTTATCGGGCGGGTTGATCCTGATCTCCCGCGTTTGCTTGTATAGAGTCTGGCCAACGTATTCACTCTCAGGGCATGTGATTCGGCTTTTGGTTAGTCTTCTGGTTCGGCTAATTAACTTAGTCATTTCTCTCCGTGATGAGCTGTAAACCAGGTGCAGAATTTTCCGAAAGCCACAGCTCTGTGTGAGAGTCGATTTTTTTCTTCTATTTCCATTTCAGCGAAGGTTCTGCCATCTCCATGGGTTGGGATAAAGATTGGATCGAAACCAAATCCGCGACTTCCTCTTGGTGCGTGACACACGCTGCCTTTTACTATTCCTTCAAAGCAGGCAGAGACACGCCCCCGGCTAGAGTAGGCTACTGCTGAAGAAAAGAAGGCGTCTCTCTGGGTTACGTCTTGCATCAGTTTCAATATGCCTTGTACTCCAAGCGTTTCATAGACGTACGACGAATATGGCCCTGGGAAACCTTGCAAAGCGTTCACGAAGAAGCCTGCATCCTCTGCGACGACATCTCTCTCAGATTCTCTCGAGGCTTCTTCGGCTGCAAGTGAAGCAATTCTTGAAATGTTGTCGTCCTGGATTTCATGCTTATTCCAGTTAAGATGCACAAGTTGGATTCCGTGTTCGGATGCTACTTGTTTAGCCTCAGCGTACTTGCCCTTGTTCTTTGTTGCAAAGTAGATTAATGGATCATCCTCTTTCAAAGTATCTTCCCCTGCTTTCAACTTCCTTCATCTTCTCCACAATTTCAAGGCCTCGCTTTGATCCAATTGTGGAAACGTAGGATTTGAGAAAGACCCTAAAGAGGTCCGCGTGAAATTTAAAATGAGTACTACGCAGTGACCGATTTAGTAACAGGAGGTCTACTCCCATATCTTCCACTTCTGTTGAAATATTACCGAGCCCAAAGTCAATCATCCATAATCTTCCGTCTTGCGAGATCACGTTTGACAATGTCATGTCACCATGAACAATACCACCATTGTGCATACTCGCAAGACGATCGCCAAGCAGAGAAAATCGCGATCGACGTTCCGATTGGGAAATATTCTCAAGCTCTTCCTTCAAGGTTACTCCTTTAACATAATCCATTATCAATGTCGACGAACCAGGATCAACATGGAGAATGGTGGGTGCAGCGACGCTCAATTTTCTGACCTCCCGGAGCAGCATAGCTTCGTGTGATGTTCGATACTGACGTATACTCTGGTCAAGTTCAGAAAGTCTATAGGATTTCGGAATTCTATGCTTCCTTATTGCTAATTCTCCGAACCATCTCTCGAGGTAGATTACAGCCTCTGCGCCAGTGTAAATGAGCATGGGAAGATCAGCTTCTCCATGGGATGTCAACATCTTCTAGCCTCCACTTCGGCTTGACTCTTGAATTCTGCACCAGAGTGGTTAATCCTGCTTGCATGGAGAGAACTCCTGTCCAAGCAATCTGCGCTCCATTATCACCAGTCAGCGCAGGCTTCACAGTATACGTAGTCGCGTTGTGAATTTTCGCCACCTTTTCGAGCTTTTCTTGCAATGACTTGTTAGCCGCCACACCTCCCGTAACAAGGATATTTTTCTTGCCAGTATAAGCGAGCGATCTCTCCACTGCCTCGGCGAGCATTGAGCATGCGACTTCTTGCATTGAGTAGCATATATCCTCTAAACGATCTCCAGCGCTGAGTCTAGCTAACGCAGCAGTGAGAAGTCCGGAGTAGGACACATCGTTCCCTTTAACCACATAGGGAAGCGTTGTAAACTTTGAAGCTTTTCTGGCTAATCCTTCAATCTGCGGTCCGGCTGGAGAGGGCAATTTTATTTCGCGTGCGAACATATCGTAAAGATTACCAATTGTAATGTCCTCTGTCTCGCCGAAAATTCTCCAACGACCACCAGAGAACGCAGTGATTGCCGTGTGCCCACCCGATACCAGGACGACGAGAGGGTCGCTGGCCTTGGTAGTCAATATTCCGATCTCAATGTGACCAATCGCATGGTTGACTGGCACTAGGGGTATTTGCAGGTATGACGCCAAAGATCTAGCTACGGTGGCACCAACGCGTAGACAGGGCCCTAAACCGGGGCCTAAGGCGATTGCAACAGCGTCAATGTTATCTGCTGAAATTCCTGCTTGTTTGAGCGAATCGCCAACCACTCTACCAGCGACTTCGCTATGATGCTCTGCGGCCTCTCGAGGATGAATCCCACTTCCTGCCGCTGAGATGTGAACGTCTCGCACGTCCGACAAGATTGCTCCTGCATCGGTAACGATGCTGGCACCAAATGTGTGTGCTGTTGATTCAATTCCGAGACAACGCAATTTGCTCTGCCACCATTTGCCAATTCATCCTCAAAAACGTCTCGAAATTAAATTCGGCTGATATTGACATTATTTTACCGCCTCGACTATCGTCAGAACTAAATTAAATAAGACGAGAGAATGCACTTCGGTCAACGGTGTACGAATTGAAGGGCGGCTTACAAACTACCAAGTAGTTTCATTGCACGCGCCCTACGGAGTTTGCACCATGCCACAATTCTTGAATTTGGAGGTCAAGCGCACTTGATTGATCATGTGGGTACACTTCCTAAGAAGTATGATGCACACATTATTGAAGCGGAAACAAAAAAATTCTGGGAAGAACATAATATTTACGAAACAGTGAAAAAAGCGAGATCAAACGCACGCAAGTTCTACTTTCTCGACGGACCGCCATTTCCAAGTTCTGACAATCCACATATTGGAACCTGTTGGAATAAGGTGCTAAAAGACACCGTAATCCGCTACAAGCGCTCGCGTGGATTTAACGTGAGAGATCAACCTGGCTATGACTGCCACGGCCTTCCCATCGAGTTAGCAATAGAGCAAAAATTCGGCGTGAAGACAAAGAAAGAAATTGAAGAGGTTGGGCTAGAACGTTTTATTTCGGCATGTCGCGATTTTGCTGAAAACAATTCAAAATCAATGACAAACGTCTTCCGCGAACTTGGAGTTTGGATGGATTGGTCTAAACCATACATGACTCATGATGATGAGTACATCGAAAGTGACTGGTGGAGCTTAAAGCACGCATGGACTAATGGATTGTTTGAACATGGACAACGAGTCGTTCACTGGTGCCCTAGGTGTGAGACGGTACTCTCAGATTATGAAGTTGTCCTAGAATACAAGATCCTGCGTGACCCTTCAATATACGTCAAGTTCCCCGTTCAAGAGAAGCAAAACGAATTCATCTTAATCTGGACAACAACTCCATGGACGTTGCCTTCGAACGTTGCCGTAATGGTTAATCCTGAATTTGAATATGTAAGAGCTCGAAGTGGCGACATCATTTACGTAGTCGCTAAAGAACGCGTGAAAAGCTTAGAAGAACAGACGGGAACAAAATTCGAAGTAATTGAGAGCTTTCCAGGGACAGCGCTTGAGGGGGTACGATACCGTTCACCGCTTGAAACAGTCGTTCCAATTCAAAAGACCTTGAAGGATGCACATCGCGTAGTGCTGAGTAGGGAATATGTTACACTCGAAGAGGGTACCGGATGTGTTCATTCAGCTCCTGGCCACGGTGAAGAGGATTACGAGGTTGGGATTCATTGCAATCTACCTGTTCTAATGCTTGTTGACGATCAAGGAAGATTTCTGGAAGGAGCCGGGAAGTATGCTGGGAAACCAGTAAAGGAAACTAACCAGCAAATCATTGATGACCTAAGAGCGCTTGGGATGCTGCTTCACGCCGATGAAATTGAACACCGGAGCCCTGTATGCTGGCGTTGCAGAACTCCATTACTCACCAGAGCTACAGATCAATGGATTATTCGGGTGGCTCAGTTAAAGGACCGCTTCATAAAGGAAGTTGACTCGACTCTCTGGATACCTGGATGGGCTGGAGCTAACCAATTCAAGAACTGGCTTCAAAATCTCAAGGATTGGGTAATATCACGTCAAAGATTTTGGGGAACCCCGCTTCCAGTTTGGATGTGTGGAACATGCAAAACGCATACAGTTATCGGCTCAAAAAATGAGCTCATTGAAAACTCGATCGACGGAGAAGCAGAAATCGCGAGTCTGCACATTCCGTGGGTGGACTTGGTAAAGCTTCGATGTAAGTGCGGCGGCGAAATGAAGCGAATCCCCGATGTCATGGTGGGATGGTACGATTCTGGAGCAGCATCATACGCTTGCCTCGGACATCCTAAGAACAAACGGGATACACAATACTGGTGGCCCGCAGACTTTATTGTTGAAGGACGAGACCAGATCTCAGGATGGTTTTTTTCGCTTCTCAAGGCAGGCACCGTTGCGCTTGACGCCATTCCCTATAGGACGGTATTGATGCACGGATTCGTACTAGATGACAAAGGACGCGAAATGCACAAATCCCTTGGAAATTTTGTGACGTCACAAGAAGTGGTGGAGAAGTTCGGCCGGGACGCATTCAGATATTACGTACTTCAATCAACGATTTGGGAAGATCTCAAATTTTCCTGGGATGCTGTAAAGCAGTACAGTGGCGATCTTGACACGTTCTGGAATACATTCGTGTTCGCGAGCACCTATATGAACCTAGACAAGTTCAATCCCACCCGATGGCCCCCCAGCAAGCTCGG
>CAYWMG010000471.1:0-1682 GCA_964459245.1 uncultured Candidatus Bathyarchaeia archaeon | reverse complement strand
TTTCCCCTCGCCGATTCTCCTGTTCCCACGAACGATGAATGTTCCAAGCTGTCTCGCGAGTCGACGCGCAAATCACCACAGTCTAATTCTCATTCTGTGCGTGTTGCGCCTTAATTCCTGAACCATCCCATAGTTTTGTTTGTCATATCGCCGCAGATGTGAACTGCGTCGCTGTCATTGAGGAGATAACATAGGAGCAGGTAGCTGTCATGTCCATGGTACAGTAGTGCTTCTGTAAGAGCCATACGTTACGCAAAAAGGGGTGTCTGAGACTAAGGCTGAAGCTCTCAGAGTTATGTCAGGCATCCTTTACACGGATCACCTTCTTTGAGGATGTGCTCCTTGAAGCAACGGCAATCCGTGCCTAAGATATGGTTGGTTAGCCAGTTCCGAATTAGCTCGTTTGTTTGCATCACTACCAGAAACGAAGCACCCTCCAGATCAATACGTTTTCGCAGATCCATCACGGTTTCCGCGAACTTAGTGTGCTGTTGTTGGTTTTCGATACATCGGGCGTCCCTGTGCATTTTAGTGTATGCCTCTTCCTGCTCGAAATGCCAAACAGCGTAGCTACTCAAGAAATCCAGCAGCTTCAGCACTTCATCTTTTCCGCGCCCTTCCTTGCAGGCAGTGTACATTTCGTTCATGCGCCGAAACAGTTCCCTGTGGTGCTCATCGATTTCAGGTTGCCCGGTCTCGAATCTCGGTGTCCATTGCATTGACATTAATCCAGATTCCTCTCTATGGCGTCCTAAGCGCACGTAAGAAAGAGTCGCGCTTGCAAACCTGTGACAAACAAAACCAGACTCAGGATGATGTTTTGTGGGATACCTATCGGTAAGCAGTATATCGTGAATTTCGCACTATGACTCTTAATCAAATCCTAAGGAACATGGTGGGGACTAAGGGAATGGTCGATACTCGCTCTCGCTTGCGTTGGCTTCAAGCTCGATGAATCGAGCGGAGAGCCTAAAGGCCTCGTTCGAGTGAGATCGATGAGGAATATGCATTTTGACCGGCATTGGGATCAGCTCAACGTCGCCGAAACGCTTTCATGAACGTAGGATAGCAACCTAACGCTAACAACGATAGGAATCTGAAACGTTTACGCCATGAGTTAGAAGATAAAACTTCACGAAAGGGAAGTTACGGGATGACGATTCCTTGTCCTCATTCCAAATAGAAACCTGAGCAAATTGATCTCGCTAATCGGATATAGGAGGGCGATTATGATTGGAAGAGATGCAAGCATGATAAGGAGATACTTCTCAATAACGATCACGTCTAACTGGACTACGTAGAAGCTAACGGCTACAATGACGGCTTGGTGAAGGATGTAGAACGGCAGAACGAGTTCGTTTGAGGCCTGTAAGTATTTGTGGTTGAAGGAGAGATGCTTGCGCCCGAAGCCAAGTATGGCTGCCACCCAACACCACCCATTCAGTGCCCAGACCGTAGAAGTCGCGACGTACTGACTATCAACCCCAGATTCACTAGCTGTAACGGATGCAATTCCCGTCGAAAGTGAGACGTGGATTATCAAGAGACTTAGGATGATCCCTAGAAGAAGCATGACCTTTCTGTTCTTCTCAATTGACTCTTCGAATTGCGGGCTGGAAGCCATCACGTAGCCGATGATGAATAAGACAAGATATGGGGGGAGTTTCCATCCTCCGTAGCCG
>CAYWMG010000470.1:0-3041 GCA_964459245.1 uncultured Candidatus Bathyarchaeia archaeon | reverse complement strand
TAAGCGAGTTGGTCCTCAATCTCACCGAGATCCTTCGTATCTTGAATCTCTGTCTAAATTTTTCTACAAGCCTTTTTTCGTCGAAACGATAAACCCTTTCTTATGCAATCTGGTTTCTCTCCAGAATTCTATTGTGAAAATTGAACATCCTCAGTTGAACGCCAAGAGAATGGTTGACGGTTCGGTTCCGTTTCCGCCGTATCTTGTTGGCGGCAATGTTTCGATCAATTGGGAATCTCCGCATTTCGGATTTAGAGACAATGTTAATGGAGAGGCCCCATCTTCGCGCAAAACCACAATGCGGAGCGAGTACCATTATGACCACAACTTTCGACGTTTCTCTTAGAGACATGTTGCAGCGGAGGATGCCAGCGAGAAAGTGGCACGAATATGACCCGGATGTGATTCCGCTTTGGATTGCGGATCATGATTTTGGGCTTCCTGTGGAAGTTAAACAAGCCATTATCCAAGCTCTCGACGTGGGCGATACAGGTTATGTCAAAAACCCAGAAACCCTTCAACTTATGGCTGATAAAGCGACCCGGGTGAACGGAATACCTACCTCAGTTGAAGACGTGTACGTAACTCAAGGGATACACCCTGTCATTTGGCTCGCCTGCAAGTTCGCTTGCAAACCGGGAGACGAAGTGGTGGTAACCAATCCCATGTACTATCCCTTCTTTGAAACCGCTCGTGCGACGGAAGTGAGAATGAACTACGTTCCATTATCCGCACAAGAAGGATACAAATTTGATTACGAACGGTTCAAAGAGGCCGTGACCCCAAGAGCCAAGTTGATCTTCATCTGCAACCCACACAACCCTACCGGACGAGTTATGACGCGAGAAGAGTTGAAGTGCATCGCCGATGTCGCAGTCGATAGCAAACTTACCCTGATGTCCGACGAGGTTTGGGAGGATATCGTCTTCGACCGAAGAAAACATGTCAGTATTGCCTCCCTGAACTCTGAGGTAGCCGACAGAACCATCACAGCCTTCGGATTCTCAAAGACCTATGGAGTTGCAGGGCTACAAATTGGATATGCGATTGTCACAAACAAGGTGATGATGCGAAAGATCAGGGGCATAGGGATCAGGGCTTGCGATGATCCGGTTGAATCTGCCTTGAAGGGCACGGGATCACTGGGTCTAGCAGCAGCAAAGGTCATGCTGAGCGGAAGTGTGAACTACTATGCTCGGCAACTTGTTAAATACCTACAAGAAGTCCGTGATTTGGCCTACGAGCGCCTGTCAAGAATCTCGCTGATAAAGCTGACACCCGTTGAAGGAACGTATATCATGTTTCCGGATCTAAGTGCGTACAACATGTCAAGTCGCCAACTAACAGACTATCTCCTAAATCAAGCCCGAGTAGCTGTCGAATCAGGCGCCCTTTGTGGTTCTGCCGGTGAAGGGCATGTCCGAATCAGTTTTGGAACTAGCAAAGAAATCATGAACGAAGCATTGAACAGAATTGAGCTGGCACTCAAGAGCGTGAAGAACGAAGGCCTTTAGCTGAGGCAAACAAACGAATTAAGCATTGTCTAGAAAGGCTCAATCATAGACGATGCTGTCCGGAAAAGAAATCTGGTGACCAGAGATTGTGAACCTTATACAGCATGCAAACATAAGCCCTCTTTGGTAGGCAGCAGTAGGTGGCTGTGTGGGCCCGTGTGCACGGTAATGTTTACGTCGACCATCCTTGGCAGGAAGTAGACCCCACCGGCAGCCAGCCTGCTGTACATGTCGTCCTGAGTCCTGAGTATGACTTCCAGCGAATGTCCTTCTTGCATTACCCAGCTGATTGGCATCAATTTGATTGCGTAGTTGACGCGTTCATTTTTCGGCACTTGAACTGGGTCTTGGCATTTGTGGGCAGGAGCCCAAGGCTTGGATTTCTCCTCATCGAGCGCCCTGAAGGAAGCCCTTAGCCATCCCTCGGTCATCAATTGCTTTCTGCCTTCCGGGTCAATGTCGACCACCCATACTAGCCAGTTGACATCGTCCTGGTCTATACTCGCGTCAAGATAGAACGCCGACGGGCCTATCATCTCCGCGTCCTCGTCAAAGGGCGGCGTGACGTAGTTGAGCGAATAGACGGTCGGATCCTTGAACGGTGCCGGCTGATATAGCGCAGTCGAGCCGGAACCATCGTCCGGCGTCCCGGCGAGTTTACTGCACGATCGCAAGTACAAACTACTCCACCTTACGTTAGCCGGGGGCCATTCATTCTCGAATTTCCATTTGTTGATACCGCCAACGAATACTTTGATTGGAGGTTCTTCCATGATTCCGTTGTCAACGCCTTTCAGCCAGTGATCGTACCATCGGATCGTCTCATATTGCATTTCGACGAATGGTCTGGCGAATTCGCAGGGGTTAGATATCATGAACTTCTTGGATTTGGAGCTGATTTGGTTGTAGGCTTCGTAGCCCGCTAGGTAAATACGTCCTCCTCCACCTCCGGGAGCGGGAACGCCCACGTAAAATGGGAGTGTTATCTTATCCAAGTTAGCTTGCCGAGGCGACGGATGAAAGGCCGAAATGAGATAGTCGAACAAGAAAGGTTCTCTGGGGTACACCAAGGCGGATCTGATTTTCGGATGATATTTGATGTCCGGGTGTTCGAGAAGCTCCTTCAGCCTTCTTTCGAGTTCTTCCTTAGAGAGCGTGTCGTACGAAAGCGGCGACCCCCACTTGCTGATTGGTACGGTACTATCGTGAATGTGGCCACCATGCAGTATGCCGCTATGCATTAGGTCGACCATGCCTGTGAATGGGTTGCCGGCTGGATAGTACGAGCCTATCGGGAATAGAGCGGCTAAGTGGGGCGGTGGTTTCGTTGCAATGATGAATTGAGAGAGGGAGTAGGAGCTAGGTCCAACCATCCCGACTTTGCCATTGCACCACGACTGCTTTGCGGCCCATTCGATTAAATCGTAGATGTCTTCGGGCTTGTGGAGGTCCATCACGTTACGTGGCGGTTGGCCTTCGGATTTGCCTTCGCCTCTTGGCTCTGGGATCACGTAAACATATCCCCTG
>CAYWMG010000469.1:0-5549 GCA_964459245.1 uncultured Candidatus Bathyarchaeia archaeon | reverse complement strand
AAGATCTTTCAACAGACGGACGCAGAACTCGTTGAAGCCAACCCCTTAGGTTTGCAGGGTTCAGGCATTGTGGCGCTTGATGCAAAAATCGTATTAGATGATCGTAGCATATTCAGGCAAACCGCTCTGCTATCGCAAATTGAAGAATTATCGCCCCAAACCTCTTCTGGCTTCGAATATCGTCGTTCTCACGCAAAGACGCTGGGAATACCAACCTACATCGAAATGGCTCAAGGTAACATGGCCATTATTGCAGACGGAGCAGGATCGGGTATGCTAACGTTCGATTTGGTGACGGATCAAGATGGTAAGGCACGGGTTTATTGTGAGATGGGAGGCGAGATAACCTCAGAATTAATGGAAAGAACTATGGGAGCAGCTTTGTCGCTTGAAGGTGTGAATGTTCTGCTTGTCAATTTAATCGGAGGATTAAACCTAATGGATCAAATGGCGATAGGCATCACAAACTACCTATCAAAGAATCCATCAAAGACTCCAATTGTTGTGAGGATGAGCGGGACAAGACAAGAGGAAGGCCGGAAAATTCTAGCAGCTGCTGGAATGACTTTCTTCGATGACCTCGATAAGGCCGTCGAGGAAGCAGTAAAGTTGAGCAGGCGCACTTGAATGGCTATACTTGTCGACGGAAAAACAAGAGTACTCGTACAGGGGATCACTGGGAAGATTGGCTCCTTCCAGACACAACTCATGATCGAATACGGAACCGATGTGGTCGCTGGCGTAACTCCAGGGAAAGGTGGACAGTTGATTCATGGAATCCCAGTATTCGACTCAGTGCAGCAAGCAGTGAAAGCTACAAAACCAGACGCCTCAATCTGCTTCGTTCCAGGATCCTATGCCTGTGATGCAGCCATGGAGGCGATAGGGGCTGGGCTTCGTCTCGTTGTTGTCTTGGCTGAATCGGTTCCACTTTCAGATGCAGTCAAGATGGTTGCTTTCGCATCAAAACATGACGCCTTCCTGCTTGGACCTGACACAGCTGGAATCATCTCCCCAGGGAAAGCCAAACTGGGCGTTCATCCGCACCGCCTCTTCTCCCAAGGCAGGATTGGAATTGTATCTAGAAGCGGAGCGCTCTCTTACGAGACAGCTAAAGTTCTTACCGAGAATGGATTGGGGGAGTCAACCGTCGTAGGTATCGGCGGAGGTCCCGTGTGGGGGTTTACGCATCGTGACGCCCTCAGAATGTTTCACGACGACCCTGATACTGACGTAGTTGTTCTACTAGGGGAGATAGGCGGATACGTTGAAGAAGAGGCGGCAGAATATTTGAGAAAAGGCTACCCTAAACCAGTAATCTCACTGATTGTTGGAAAGGCTGCTCCACCAGGACAGAAGATGGGTCACGCAGGCGCCATAATCCAACAGGGAAGAGGGACAGCCCAAGACAAGATAGCGGCACTCAAAAAGGCTGGAGTGACCATTGCCAATTCACCAGGAGAAATCCCGCTGCTCATCAGAAGGGTGAAGTAACCAGAAGGATATTGTGGCAAAGAGGAGCCAAGGGAGCGCACATTGTCAATCAAGAAATTCACCAATGATAATGACTACATAGCCCTAAATTGGCAATTCATGACGGCCGTTATGGTAGGCGCAGAGGCAAGATGACAACACGAGCCAGATCGGTACTCAAAGCCAAGAAACGGTACAAAGTCAAGGTTGATGAGAAATTATGCAAAGGCTGCTACTTCTGCGTCAAATTCTGTCCAATGGGCGTATTCGTTAGGTCAGATAAAATTGGCGAGTTAGGGTATAACCTTGCACAGGTGGAATCCCCTGAGAAGTGCACCGGGTGCAAAGCTTGCCTCCTCTACTGCCCCGACCTGGCTGTTGCGATTGAAGAACAAAAGGACGGAGACTCAGAGAAGTGATCACGAGACAGACAGATCTGCAATTCATGCTGGGTAACCATGCTGTTGTGGAAGGAGCACTCGCTGCGGGCTGTCGATTTTATGCTGGATACCCCATAACTCCTGCAAATGAGATCTCGGAGCGAATGTCTGAACGTATGCCTGAGGTCGGCGGACGGTTCATACAAATGGAAGATGAGTTAGGATCGATCTACGCCGTCTGCGGAGCCTCGCTAGCCGGAAAGAAGTCAATGACCGCAACTGCTAGTGCAGGTTACAATTACATGCAAGAGGGCATCGAGTACGCCGTAGCAGCCGAGATACCAATCGTTATTGTTGACGTGATGAGACAGAGAGGCGAAAATTTTCCAACACAATCTGACGTGATGCAAGCCAGATACGGAGCTGCTGGCGATCATGAAATGATCGTTCTGACTCCATCCTCAGTCCAAGAATTGTTTGATCTTACATTTCAAGCGTTTAATCTTGCTGAACGGTTTCGTAATCCAGTAATAGTTCTCTCCGAGGCGACCATTAGTCTAATGCGGGAGGGCATTCGAATACCGGGTCAAGATGAACTGAAAGTTTTCGACAGGAAGAAACCGATTGTGCCTCCCTCGGAGTTCATGCCATTCAGAGGGGAGGAAGACTTGGTGCCGCGAATGTCAGAGTTCGGTGACGAGTACAAGGTGCTGTACACCCACAACCCGCATGACGAAGGGGGAAGAATAGCTTGGACGCCTAAATTGTATGAGGACTTGTACAATCGCGTTACGAGAAAGATTGCTGACAAAGCTGACGAAATTGCGATGTTTGATACTGTCATGACGGGCGACGCGGAAATTGTTGTGATCGCTTATGGTAGTGAATCAAGAGGCTGCATCGAAGCGGTGAAGATGGCTAGAAGTATGGGCATAAAAGCGGGCCTGTTGAAGCTGAAGAACATATGGCCTGTCCCAACACGTGCAATCATAGAATCTACACGTGAGGCCTCGAAGATTCTGGTTCCAGAGATGAATACGGGAAGATATTATCACGTCGTTAGAGAAGTTGCAAATTGCGAAGTGATCTCTCTCCCGAAGAATCAAGGGCGAATCCATTCGCCAGAAGAAATCTTGGAAGAAATCAAAAGGAGAATGACTTGATGGAACATCCCAATCTCAAGTACATTCGTGGAAGGAAACTTCCACACATGTTCTGCCAGGGTTGCGGATGTGGTCAGATTTTGAGCGCGCTACTGTTTGCTATTGATGAATTGAAGTTAGACACGAATAAGATGGTTGCGATCGGTGGCGTGGGCTGCAGTTCCAGGATTCCAGCTTACTTGGACATGTATGCGATTCATGGAATTCACGGAAGGAACCTTGCGTATGCAACTGGCGTGAAGCTTGCAAAGCCAGAATTGAAAGTTGTTGTGCTGACAGGAGATGGAGATTGCGGAGCCATCGGTGGTAATCACCTAATTCAATCGGCCAGACGAAATCTCGATGTAACGGTCATCATGGATAACAACGGAGTCTATGCTATGACCGGCGGACAGTTAGGACCTACAACTGCGATCGGGCTCTACACAACTACTTCGCCAAGAGGCAGCCTTGAGCGGCCGTTTGACCTATGCAAATTGGTGGAAACAGCGGGCGGCACCTATGTTGCTAGGTGGACTACTGCACACCCAGCCGCTCTGATTCGTGCGATTAAACAAGGGTTAACACATCGAGGCTTCTCCTTCATTGAGGTTGTCTCTCAATGTCCTACAATTTACGGACGATACTCACTAGGGTTAAGCGACCCATTGAAGAACCTAGAGTTTCTCAAGGATAATTCTGTAACTCGTGAACAAGCTGAAAAAATGTCTTCGGATCAGTTGGTCGGGAAGATTATAGTTGGCAAGTTTGTTGATAAGGAAATTCCAACTCTTGAAGACTCCTATCGCGAGATGGAACGGAAGGTTGCGGCCGGGGTTGCATCGTGAAGGGTAAGAAGACGGTTAAGATTGCCGGATTCGGAGGACAAGGCGTCGTTCTCGCGTCCGTCATTCTAGGCAGAGCTGCAATCCTGGATGGAAAATATTCAGCGCAGGTCGCGTCGTACGGGTCCGAATCTCGAGGCGGCGAATGTAAAGCAGAAGTAGTAATCTCGGATGATCCTATCGATTACCCGCTTGTGGATCGGGTTGAGACACTTGTTGCAATGTCACAACCAGCCTTGAGCAAGTACGTGAGCGATCTATTACCCGGAGGCACATTACTTCTTGATCCTGACCTGATAACGAAAACACCCGAGAGGGATGACATAACCGTCATACGCATCCCCGCAGCAAAGGCGGCCGACACACTCGGTCGCCGAATCTTCGAGAACATTGTAATGCTTGGCGCTCTGCAAGCCAAGACGCAGGCAGTTTCAGAAAAATCTCTCCTCCTGGCAATCCAGGAATTTGTCCCGCCTAAAACCGCTGATTCCAACCTGAAAGCTGCTCACGAAGGAATAAAGCTGGCCTCATGATTTAGAGAATGTGAATCAAATGTATGCCACTGGACTGAAGTGTACTAGCTGCGGGAAAATTTACCCGAACACTGAGAAAATCTCAGTCTGCCCTAAATGTCAAGGACTCTTGGAAGTCGAATACGATTTCGAATCCATGAAGAACGGATTCAAAAAAGCGGACCTGTCCAAGCCCGACCTGGCGGGCTTGTGGAGATACGTCAAAGCTCTTCCAATTCAACCAGAATCTATCGTAACCTTGGGCGAGGGCTTCACCCCACTCGTAAGAGCCAAGAAAATTGCGTCAGGAATCAAACTCATGCTAAAAGTGGACTATGTTGCGCCCACAGGTTCTTTCAAAGACCGCGGCTCAACAGTTGTAATCTCCAAAGCCAACGAGTTAAAAGTTCCAATCGTAGCAATAGACTCTACAGGAAACGCGGCAGCTTCAGTCTCTGCCTACGCAGCGAGAGCAGGAATCCCATGCTACGTATTCATACCAGCCTATACTGAGAACGAGAAAGTGGTACAAATATCAACGAACGGCGCTACGGTAATCAAAGTGAAGGGCACGCGACAGGACACTCACGAGGTAATCGAGAAAGCATACAGGAAGTTTGGATGGTATTATTGCGGGTTCATGGTCAGCCCCTACGCAATCGAAGGAACGAAGACAACTGCCTATGAAATATGTGAGCAACTCAACTGGAATCCTCCAGACTGGATTGTCTTCCCAGTTGGTACAGGAAGCGGCATAGTCGGATGCTACAAGGGACTTCAGGAGCTCCACAAACTAGGCTGGATAGATCACGTGCCGAAACTCGTCTGTATCCAAGCAGAAGGTTGCGCCCCAATATCGAGCGCACATAAGCAAGGCAGATCAGAGATCCTGCCAGTAAAATCACCCGAGACCGTTGCTGAAGGACTAGCCGTTGGCGCACCTCCAAAAGGAAGACTAGCACTAGACGCCTTACGAAAGACAAGTGGAATCGCTGAAGTCGTAACTGACAAGGAGACACTTGACGTGTCGAAAAAACTGGCATCAGAGGAAGGATTGTTTGTAGAAGTATCCTCAGCCCCATCGGTAGCGGGAGTTCTCAAACTGATCCAGATGGGAATCATTGACAAAGGAGAGACAGTGGTTTGCGAATTAACAGGAACCGGACTCAAGAGTCATGCAGAATATGCCAAGATGGC
>CAYWMG010000468.1:0-5414 GCA_964459245.1 uncultured Candidatus Bathyarchaeia archaeon | reverse complement strand
CGAACACTACAACTCTAACAATCGCACCCGGCCTAGTCTGGGTTGATTACAACACGTCATGGTCCGTTGAGACTAGTCTGAGCGGTTCCTCGTCAACGGTACGATGGTGGTACACAGGTAACATTAACGGCACTATCACATCTCCAGGAAACATCATCTGCTACTACACACATCAATTCCCGCTACTCATTACGGTAGATCCAGTTGAGATAAGCTCAGCGTATCCAACAATCCAATGGGAGAATGCGACTGCTAGCGTAGAAGTTCTGGCAAACGTTACGCGGAGTGGCTATACATTTCAAAGCTGGAAGGGGGTTGGCCCCGGATCCTATTCCGGTACTGACAATACTGCACACGTTACCGTGAACGGCCTGATAAAGGAAACAGCGTACTTCAAACCATCTGTGAACATTGTGATTATGACTAAGAACGGCACACAATCCATTTCGACGGATGGCACAGCACTTGCGCTGAATTCCAGCGCCATCATATTCCCTTGGGGGTAAACTCCACACACACTATCAATGCGTTGTCTGGATCAGCTTGTGGCCTTAAGATAGGCCCAATAAATACTTGTGAATGGAAGTTCAAAGGATGGTACTCGCCTGATGGAATTCTCATTTCTAACAGTAACCCATTGCAGTTGACTGCAGAAAGAACAACGACGATAGTAGGCGTCTGGGAGAAGAGCTATCTAAATCTCGAGATATTAGCCATCTGCCTAATTGTAATTGCCTCGGTGACATTGTTTTTGGTTAGAAGATCGCGCAAACGTTCTGCTCATTCTCCTAACGCGCCTCCCGCTGTACCCCATCGCGAGACCAGCGGGCTGCAATATGTGTGGGGAACCTGCACCGATGTTGGAAGAGCCCGATCGAACAATGAAGATTCAGTACTCTCAATAGAGATTATGAGCTCCTTTGAGTCTAGATCGACGTCGACCTTTCTATGTGCCATAGCGGACGGCGTTGGGGGCAATCAGAAAGGTGAAGTTGCGTCGAAACTTGCTCTCCAAACTTTAGCCGCGAAAGTATCGACGTCTATGATTAAACGGGGTGAGACAGAACTCAGTAGAATCTTGAAGAGCGCGGTCGAAGAAGCAAATGAGGCCATTGTCAAGTATGGGACGGAACACTCAGAAAGTGAAGGGATGGCGACAACCATCGTTGTCGCTTTGATCCATCGCAATACTGCATGCGTAGCTCATGTTGGCGACTCTCGAGCTTACTTGATAAACAGGGCAGAAATCAAACAGCTTACTAAAGACGATTCTCAAGTTCAAGAGCTAATAGACGCAGCAAAGTTGACGCCTGAACAGGCCAGACATTTTCCGGGCAGAAATATAATCACAAAGGCTGTGGGTGCAGCGGTCGATATTGAGGTCAGCACGTCAAGCCTTTCTTTGGCTCCGGGTGATCGTATTCTTCTTTGTTCAGATGGATTATGGGGAGCAGTTACCGATACTGAGATTCAAAAGATCACGTTCGACCTACCGACCCCACAATTAGCCTGCAATAAGCTCGTCTCACTCGCTAACGAGAGAGGTGGAAAGGACAACATATCAGTGGTAATTGTCGAAACCCAAAAGAAAATGATGCCGAAATAGTCATCGGATGAAGTGATACCCACGAGTCTACGCAAGGGTGCGTTGGTTCAAGGTATTCGGAGGCAATATACAGTAAATTTTGAGGTTGGAGTTGGAGGCCTAGGAAAAGTATGGAAAGGGACAGCGCAGGATGGAACAACTGTAGCCATAAAGGAACCCCTAGACCATGGACAAACGACTCAGGTGCAAATCAACTTCGACAAGCTCAGAGTTGAAGCCGAGGTACTTGAGAGATTAACTGGATCCAAACCGATGATCTTGCAGGTAAATCAACAAAGCCAAGGATATTCAATCGACCAAAGCATTCGAGGCCACATTGTTCGATTCCTAGATGTGGACAGGATTGAGAGACCCCGGGCTCTAGTTCTAGAATTTCTGGACGGAAAGAGTTTGGACGATGACGTCCGATCCACGAAGCAGTCTGACTTCAAACACATTGACGAATACGCTAGGATAATCCTCAATTTGGTAAAGGCGTTACACCAGAACAATATCTTGCATCGTGACATATCTCCACACAACCTCATTACCACACCTGATCCAAGCAAGAACCCGGTGCTAATTGATTTTGGCACCGTAAAAGAAGGATTCAATCAGATTACGCCGCCACAATGGTCACAAATAATCAAGCCAGGTTATTCGGCTCCTGAGTTATCAATGGGTCTCGCAAGCCCTAGCTCTGATCTCTACTCTGCAGCGGCAACAATCCTCTTCATGTATACGAAAGTCAATCCGCAATATCTGCGAACTTCCGCTGGAGAATTGGACGATATGAAAATCCAACTCCATAATATCCCCCAGGATCACCTTCAGGTTTTGAAGAAAGCCATTAGCTACCAACCAGGCGACCGTTATCAGACCGCTGACGACATGCTCAACGCTCTCGCGGGCAAGTTCATGCAAGTCAATGCTCCTCATATAATTGCGAGCGGACGACGATTCCTAATACAGAAACCGATAGTAATTGGAAGAAAACACGAATGCGGAGCCGAATGCAGAAAGAGAGGTTTCTCCATGCCTCCGGACGTAGTTGTGAACGACCCTGAGAAGTACATTGGCAGACATCATGCAGTTATTCGAATCACTAATAATGGCGAATGCCTTCTTGAAGATCTCAATTCGGTCAGTGGTACGGCTGTCCAGCACGCAGGATCACGATTATTTGCAAAACTATCCCAAGGCCAAGATTGCCGTATGATGGACGGCGACGTAGTCGCACTCGCCTATAGTCCAACCAAAGGTGCTTACATGACTTTCTCATACCACGCCAAATAGGTGATAAGAAAAATTAACGAAGATGATAAAAAGTTGCTGAAAGAAGTGAATTAGGAGACCATCGCATGTCGGTTTGCCCAAACTGTACCGAGGCGACTTTTCCAGACGACTTATACTGTGGGAATTGTGGAACCCTACTACCGCGAGTTTCATCCCCCGAGCCATTCCCCCAAAAAGCAGCGGAAGGGGTAATCAAATGTCGGACATGCGGACATATGAATGAGCCTGGCTCCCTCTTCTGTGAACTTGATAGCACTGCGCTATCAAAGGCTCATTCCACACGAGGTCCAGAGATCCGGGGAGGCGTACTCATTATGCCTGATCGGTCTGAAATTACCATCCAGCGAACAATTAGGGTATTTGGAAGACGCGATCTGATCAAATTCTTGAAACCTGAAGATTCGAAAAAAATATCTCATGCATACTTCACGATAATACGCGAGAACGGAGTTTTTTACCTGCAAGAAGGCGCACCAAATCGAAAGAACCCCAAAGAATGGAGACCAAGCGCCAATGAAATAAGCATAAATGGTGCCGTGTTAGAGCCAGGAACCAAACATAAATTGGATCCCGCTGATGTCATAGGTATCGAGCGGTTTGGCCTCAACCTGACATTCAAGCCTCTATGACAAGGGAGAACCATAGAGTTGTGGGTGACGGCTGTTGGCGGTCAGAAACCATTTGCGGATAGTCTGAATCATGTCAATAGTTGATTCACTGGCTGACCCGGCTCTGCGCAGGATACTTAACTCTGATCCTAATTTTGAACGCCTTAGATACTTAGCGGTTCTTGTAGCCTCAACCGAACCTCCTTTCGCTACCAGCGGCACCCAGGTGGATGGAAAGACAACCTTCAACGTGAAACAACTTTGGCGTGTAGCAACCCACCTAGGCCTCAAGTTCGAACGTTTTCGTGGCGCTGAGCGAGTTTTCAAACTGCTTGAACGCTCCAAACTGATTGGATCAATATGCAATGAGCGGACAGAGTTTCACAAACAGTATCACCCAACCCAACTCGGTACTTCTCAGACTATCCTGAACCTTGACCGTTTGAAGATGATTGAAGAATTCGAATCCCAAGCCAAGACAATGCTAATGACGATCAAGAAACAGCTTGCTCCTCTTCCGCCTACACTCTATGAAGTAAACCTTACCCAGAACACTTTCACGATTGGAAGAGATCAGAAGAACAACCTTTCGGTGGACGATCGGTACATGTCGTCGAATCATGCAAGAGTTACTTACGACTCGGGACGCTGGATGATAGAGGACCTTAACAGTAGAAATGGGTCGTGGAAAATTGAACCAGGTAATCTAAGGCGTGTCGTTCGATCACAGCTTGTCGACAATGACTTATATCAACTGGGGTCAACGGTAATCAGATTCCGACACCCTCCTACAGCGCAGCACAACGCCGATGGAGCCAGTTGAGCTGGTATAACTGGCGGAGTGACGTGGGTATCTGGCGGCGTAGCTGGCGCAGCTAGAATATCATCGAATGGTGGTTGCCTAGTTCGCAACAATCAGGGAACAAAACGGATAAACTTTCTACAACCGTTGTCAACGAAACACTATTATTCGCTAAGGTGGAGATTATGCATTGTGTAACCCTTGCCTGATAATGAGTTTTGTAGATATTGTGGGACAGCGCTTAAACCGAATAGTGATGTCTGCCCAAAATGTGGGAAGGTAGTTACAAGTGTCCTACCTGCGAACACTTCTCAATTCGAGACGTCTCAACCCGCAACGCAGCCTGCAACGACCAATAAGATTTGGGGCATCGACAAGCGATTCATCATAATTGCTTTGGTAGTTCTGGTTCTCGTTGTACCAGTATTTCCAAGAGACAAAACCATCTATGTGGATGGCCAGACAGTTACTACTCAGGTCTACCAGTCAACTTCAATGTCAACCTTAACTCAAACTATTACTACAAACACTCAGTCAAGCATATCAGTTTACTCTGGGACTATCACGACTATACCAAACACATACTATTCCTATTACAACTCATACTTTAGCCGTTGCTATTACCGCTTCGGACGCATCTTTTGCAACTACAATTCTTGGCCCTACTACAATACCTATCTGCAAACAACAACCATTCAACCTAGCCAACATATCGTATCCATTTCCCAAAGCCAAGGAACCAACGGTTTAGAAATCCTTACCTTGACCTCTTATGAGGGAACAGTACAGACCATTCCAAACGTTGTTGACACAAGCCAATTAACCCAGACTGACACTGCAACTGTATCTGCCACATCAGTAATAACTAACACAGTAGTGAACACCGTAGTGAATCCGGCGACCACTATCAATAACGTGCCCTGCAAATCTTGTGTCGCCCAGAAGGTCACGGAACGAGTCAGCATATTGCAACTACTCTTCGGATTTTAAATGAGAAAAGAACTCTTCTCCACAATTTTTCCACATCTGAATCATTGAAACCTGAGCACAATGACAGACAGGTCAGATTATGGGAAGTAAGCAACTCTTCAGTATACTACTCGCCATCACCATTCTAGCTGCA
>CAYWMG010000467.1:0-3997 GCA_964459245.1 uncultured Candidatus Bathyarchaeia archaeon | reverse complement strand
CATCTCTTGGTCCGATCTCAATACGGAGAGGAATTCCCTTCAGCTCCCACTCGTTAAATTTCCAACCAGGCGTATACTGATCTCTGGAGTCTAGTCGTACTCTGAACCCGGCCTTCTTCAACGTCTCCGAAACATTCTTCGTCTTCGCGTCGATCAATTCTTTGCCGCCTTCCTTGTAGTAGATTGGCACTATCACGATTTGTATTGGCGCAATGTGAGGGGGTACGATTAGTCCGCGGTCGTCTCCATGAAGCATGATCATCGCGCTGATCAAACGCCATGAAACTCCCCATGATGTCGTCCATGCATAGTGCATCTGTTCATCTTTGCCCAAGAACTTAATTTCAAATGGCTTGGCAAAGTTCTGACCGAGATTGTGGGATGTCCCCATCTGCATTGCCTTACCATCTGGCATTATGGCTTCAAGGGTCGTCGTGTACAAGGCGCCAACAAATTTTTCCTTATCACTCTTGTAGCCAGTCAGAACTGGTGCCGCCAACCTGTCTTCAATTAGTTGTTTATAGAACGCCAAAATCATCATCACCTCCTGATCCGCATCCTCCTTGGATTCATGCACAGTATGCCCCTCCTGCCAGAGGAACTCGGTTGTTCTGAGGAAAGGTCTTGTTGCGGTAATTTCTGCTCTAAGTACAGAGTTCCATACGTTGATGAGAAGCGGTAGGTCTCTCCAACTTCTTACCCATTTGGAGTAGGAATCGTTGATTATGGTCTCAGATGTGGGCCGAACCGCTAGTCGTTCTGAAAGCTTATTTTCGCCAGCCTGAGTCACCCAAAAAACTTCGGGAGTGAATCCGGTGAAATGGGTAGCCTCTTTCTTCAAGAAGCTCTCGGGAATGAGCAATGGAAAATAAGCGTTTGAGTGTCCAGACTCTTTGAGTAGACCATCCAGGAACTCCTTAATGCTCTCCCATATTGAGAATCCGTATGGGCGGAGAACCATGAACCCCTTCATTTGTGCGTAATCTGCCAACTCGGCTTTCGTTACCACTTGAGTATACCACTCGGAAAGATCCTCACCCTTCTTTACAGTGATGCCAAGTTTAGACAACGTTCTAGTACTCCAATCTGAACCCAACGCATTAATGGTCACATTGAAAACGCTTGCTACCATGGTTTTGTTTGCTTGTTTTTGGCTGTATTGTTATCTTCCCACTAGCAAGTGGGTTGTTACATGCGCAGAGAGGTTTGGTTTTCAAAGACATCATGGGGTCGGGAATCGTGAGAGTTTAACGAAAACAAGTAATCATTGTCTCTCAAAAATATTCAATATTACGGGTGTCTGGTTATTATTTTCATAGTGTAATTTTTTCTATTGGGATAGGTGTCTCTCGTAGTCTTATTCCAACGATCTTCTCAACAGCGCGTAATGTGGCGGGGGGAACTCCCATGGTTGGGCTCTCTCCTACTCCTTTTGCTCCATGAGGGAGCGGGGATGGAACATTAGCTAGTTTCACTATGATTGGGGGTATCATTAGAACGTTGGGTACTCCAGCATCTCCGATGGTGCCTGTCAAAAGTTGGCCTTCTTGGTCATATGCGATCTCCTCTGTGAAGACTTGGCCGATGCCTTGTGCTGTGCCGCCCATTATTTGGCTTTCAATCATGGCTAAGTTGAGTGGTCGCCCGACATCATAGTAGGCAATGCATTCACTCACCCCTACTCTGCCCAACTCGTCTTTGTTGGCGGTTACAAGATTGGCTCCGAACGAGTTGAACTGGGCTGTCTGTGGCTGGAAGACGGTAACCTCAAATTCGTGTTTTAAGAGTTCTGCGGGTGAATACTCACCCATTTTTGCTGCTACGGAATCTTTGATTCTTCTCGCAGCCTCCATCAAAGCTGCTCCGCCTACAAGAGCTGTTCGGCTTCCCCAGGTTCCTACACCTTCGTTCAGTTCATCTGTATCTGAACGTTCAATATCTATCACGGATGGGGAGATGCCGAGTTCTTCGCTTAGCAGAGACTGTGCCCATATGTCATGTCTCTGGCCATGTGAACTCCCACCCATCCATATCTTCATACGCCCATCCCTGACGGCGATCTTTGCAGATTCGCCGGGTTCTGCTGATGTTATGAGTACGAAGCATGAGAATCCAACGCTGTTGTTTTTCTTTTCGTGATATCCGACCTGCTTTATTGCGGATTCGAGGAATGGTTTGAATGGGTCGATCTTTAGGCCTAGTGGTGAGGTAAATGGTTCTTTGCTTACGTTTCTCAGCCTAACCTCAACAGGGTCTATTTTCAACTCGTCTGCGAGCAGGTCCATCATTCGCTCTATGAACATTGCTGCCTCAGGTCTTCCGGCACCTCTGTAAGGACCTAGGGGGACTTTGTTTGTGAACACAGATGTTGCGTCAACAAATACGTTGGGTATGGTGTACGGCCCAGAGATTTGAAATCCTATCCATTTGGGAGCTGACGTTCCCATGCCAGGCGCGTAACTTCCGGCATCAATCAGTAACTCTGTTTTCAAGCCTAGAACTTCTCCTGATCTTTTGGCGTAGATTTTCATCTTAGCTCTCGCGCCTCTTCCTTGGTGTGTTGCCATCAAGTGTTCCATACGAGTCTCAATCCACTTGACAGGCTTTCTTGTCTTCATTGAGGCATAGCAAGCGATTACGTACTCGGGGTAGATGCCGCCCTTACAGCCGAATCCTCCGCCAGTATCTACCTGAATAATTCTTACAATCTGAGGAGAGAGTTCTAAGGATTCGCATAGTCCTGCTTTCCAGGCGTGCACTGACTGTGTCGAAGCCCATACGGTAAGCTTGGAACCGTCATAGTTCGCCACTAGGCCACGTGTTTCTAGCGGATTTGGGCAAATTCTCCTATTCATCAATGTATCTTCCAAAATCAAGGGGGCATCAAGGTCGAATTTTTTGCCCAATTGAAAGCTGGATATAACGTTCGATTTCGCCCCCGTATGAATCGGTTCCGCGGCAAGTGCCTGCTCCGGATCGATAACGGGTTCTAAGGGATCGTAATCTACGTCTACCTCATCTATCATATCCTCGGCAGCGTATGGATTCTCACCAAGAACTGCTGCTACGGGTTGGCCGACATAATTCACATAATCCAAAGCAAGTACTGGTTCAGCAATCCCTGGTCCTATTGATGCTCCTTCACCTACTGATGATAAATTGGCCTTGAGTTCTGAGGAAGTTATTCCACCATTGACTTTCAACACTTTAGCTCTAGCATAGGGGCTACGCACTATTGCTAAGTGTAACATGTGCGGGAGTTGCAGATCGTTAATGAACTTCCCGTGACCCTCAACCAGTCTCCTGGACGCATCTTCCGAAGACATCTGCCTCTATCTCCTTTGAAAAGGGCTCTCTCTGTGTTGTATTAGGAGGTTTTGATTTACTAAATTTAGGCTGCAGTGCAGTAATCATCCTCGTAGTGAATCATGGAGCTCATATGGACAAATCTATAAATCGCTTCTATGGTCTCCCACAGGACGATCTTTGCGACCGCAACCCTTCGAATATTATGCTCCATCCTCGCTGAATGAAGCGTTGGATTTGCTGTACTCTAATGGGGAAGCTAAGGTGCTTGCTGGTGGTCAGAGTTTGACCTCACTGATGAAGCTCCGGCTGGCTTCTCCACAAGCATTAGTTGACATCAACGGCTTGGATGAGCTTTCGTATATCCGCGAAGAAGGCGGCATAATTGGAATAGGCGCATTGGTTCGTCATGATCAACTTGCAAGAGATAACTTGATTTCTAAACGTATGCCCCTCCTCTCTGATGCGGCTAGCGTAATCGCAGACCAGCAGGTTAGAAATCGAGGCACTATGGGCGGTTCATTAGCACATGCGGACCCCGCTGCGGATCTCCCAACAGCATTTACTGCCATCAACGCCACGGTCATCACAGCAAGCGTCAATGGGTCCCGATCAATAGAAATGGGAGACTTCTTTCGTGACTACTTTACCACTTCATTAGACCATGATGAAATTATAAAACAAGTCAGAG
>CAYWMG010000466.1:0-3395 GCA_964459245.1 uncultured Candidatus Bathyarchaeia archaeon | reverse complement strand
CACGGGAAACGACTCGGCCGACGATCTCATGCCCTGGTACGACTGGAAAGTGCGTGTTCCCCCAGTCATTGTTCACCTTGTGTAGGTCGCTGTGGCAAATGCCGCAGTAGAGAATATCGATAACCACGTCACTAGGGCGCGGATCCCGACGCTCAATGCGGTAAGGGGCGAGGGGAGCCTTAGCTGATTGCGCAGCGTAGCAAGGTACATTCATAGTCATCCTTTATCCTCCATTATTGAGTCCCCATGCTGAGGCCCGGCATTTACAGAGAAGGTATTTTTTGCAGCAAAATGCAACTATCAGAACTTATAGCCGCGTCTTCCCAACCATTGAGGAAGACCGGAAGAACTTTCTCTAAATCGTAATCGTGATAGAATCGTCGGTCGAGGCCAAATTTGGACTCATGGCAATCTGTTCAAAGAGCGATTTCGAATAAGCTATCATGAAGAGAGAGAACTTCTCCCCTAGGCTATGCGTCAACTTCCGAGCGTTTGCCAGCCCAAGTTGCGAATGATGAAATAGGAAGAATACGTCTGTTCCTAGGAGTTGACGAGGTTCTCCATCCCAAAGAGAGTGGACTAGGGCTGGATTAGATTTCTCGTGACCAACTTCTCTCTCAATCAAGAAGATCGTCTTTGCTGCTTGTCCGCCAAAGGCGATTAACACCTTTGGAGACAATTCGGAAATCAACCGTCTGATTACTGGGCAGCAAGACCTGCCTGCTGCTGAAAGATTGTTGGCTCTACTGCCATGCAAAACTGCGTTAGTCGGGTAAATTCGTCTGAGCTTGTCCTGTTCCGGTTGAGTTAACTGATTGAACCATTGATCTCCAGGATTACTGCTACGAAAAATTCTTCTTACTTCTGCCTCAGGAATTGTAGATCCAATCCCAAGTTTTCTGAGGAATCGCAATGCGTTCCTAGACGTTGAATCACGTAGATTATGAACGACGCAGAGTGTCTTGGTCTCCCTAACCTCTGAACCAGGATCGGCCATCATCCAAGCAATGTCCACATTAGTACCGTCACTATGGTGTTCTCTACACGACGTTCCGAACCATGGTTCTTGACCGGCTTGGGGCTTTCTTGGGCAACCGCCACAATATGAGAAAACGCCGTATTTCATCTGTTGGAGGAATTCACTATCCATGTGACTCGAAGAATAGTCCAATCCGCTCAACTCATAAACGATTAGAGTCGTGTTCCTGTAACGGTATTTCTGCATCAACCAATCCGCAATGGACCATGCCATGGACCGGAAAGACTAGACGAATTCAGAAAGTTTCGTCGCATTCATCTTGAGTTTAATGCTCATGGGATCGAAGACTTGTGAGAGTGACGCGAGTAGGCTGATAACGTAGTCGTCCATGTCGATCTCTTTTAGACTTGCTTTTGACGCCGGTTTGACCGTGAAATGTCTCCCCGCCAACCTGAACGGTCGCACCTTGACAAAACCAACTGTCTCACCGCGGGTTGGTGCCTTTCCTTGCTTCATCATCAGCCAAGCCGCCTGGTAAGGTTGCGCCAGCCTCTTAGACGAAAGCTTCTCGGCGGGTTCCTCCCTCAGCTCAACCCGGTACTCCAAATCTGCGAGACTGATCTTTCCGTTCCGAAGCCTACGAATTGCCTCGGAGACCACGTCGGGTATACGAAGCTTGGCGGCTTCAAACTCTGTGGGAGATCGACGCCCCGCGGATAGAACGGTGAGGCATTGCTGGAATGTTTCTTGGAAGAATCGCGGAGAATTGGATTTGGCTATGGATAGGCCTTTGATCTCCGGTTCCCCGTTGGGTAGGATGCCGAAGTAGGCTTTGATCGTGCTCAGGACGCAGACGGAGTAGACGCGGTCGTAGGCCAACTGAAGCCGGAAGCTATTGCTAACCCCCTGTATGAGCTTCCAAGTCTCCTCCTCGGCTGGATTATCCAAGAAGACAGAATCGGTATCACCATACTTCGGTCTCAGATCCATCCTTTCCGCCAGGTCCCAAGTGGATTGGAGAACATGTCGTCCGTAAGCGGTGATCGCCTCACCCAGGAGTGGACTGGCCAGACCGTGGATTCTTATCGTTACACCATAACAGGAAACGAGGAACGTCTTCAAAACTCGCGACGCGGCCAACGCAATAGGATCGACTCCGTCCGTCTTCTTCGTTTGAGGTTTGTAGACTCGTAACCGCAGATCACGGAGGGCACCCACGAGGGCTGAGTAGATTCCTCGTCGTTTCGAACAGACGTGAATCTCAGGTTGACCTGGAACAGGATTGGTCATGCATTCCGGGTGGCGGCATTGGATCGTTTCGTATGAGAGGTTGAAAACATCAATGCAACCCGGATAGAGGGACTCATAGTCGAGAACTCGCATGTTGAAGTAAGTGCCTGGTTCAGGGCCGATAGCTAGCTACCCACGCCCCGGGACGAAACGTTGGTCATTAGGACCTCGCCTCGGGATGTGGCACGTGCACGGAATTCTTCATGTCCGTTTGCTTCTGTAGTGTAGGTTACCTTTATCGTCCACATTCCCTCCTTATCGGGAGGTGTGGCTCCCTCTTCTATCACGATTGAAGTTATCTTGGGATAGCGAGACCGAGTACCCGCGATGTATTTCCTTACCACGCTCTTTGCATGCTCGGCATTTTCTATTCGCAACACGACTCATCCTAAAACGTGCCTGATCGGGTGATCTTGTTTGACATAGCTTCTTCTACCACCAAAGTTCCTCTGACTTACGAATAGCTCAAGCGCTTCAGTCGTACAACCAGAAGAACCTTTCCTCCGGTCGCGAGCATTCGTCTCTCATGCTTTATTACGTATCATTCGTTATAGTTGAATCTTGGTTAGAATTTTCGGCGTGTATGCCATTGGAATCGAATATGCACTCAAGTGAGCTGGACCGGTTACTTAGAGGGTATCTTGAAGCTAAGTTTGGGTTGACTCTGGATTACTTCATGGTTGAGGGTAGCATGGCACCTGACACGCAGGGTGATATGGGTGTGACAGGGAGTTATCGAAAAAAAGCCGGGGACAAGAAGGTATTCTTTACAGTAACCGTCAACCTTACCTCGCGTAAGATACAGAACTTGCAGGAGTACTGAACGATCATTCAAAGGACACAGGGCGTCATTTGTGATGTCTGTGCTTAGCCTTTTCGTGAATGAGCTTATGCTTAGCTAGATCGTGGAAGTGAACAGTCTTTCTGCATATCTGACAAGTTATTTTGGACATATCTTGTCAAAGAATCATGAGATATTTACGAGCTTGCATTTTGGATGATTGTTGGCCGTCTCTCACGGCTCAACTCTGAGTTGCCGTGGTTTCTGGGTTTGTCGTGCCAGTGCATTATGGCGCCTTACATCGTGGTGGGTGGAATAGTTGGAACAGGTCAATGGGGTATGGAG
>CAYWMG010000465.1:0-1753 GCA_964459245.1 uncultured Candidatus Bathyarchaeia archaeon | reverse complement strand
CGCCAAAAACTGCCAAGTCGTCTATCGAAGTCTTCATAATTCCGCGTTACCACCACTCGCTTCTGTCTTGCACCTGAGGAGCTTCGAGAGGGGAGATCTTTCGAGAAACCTTTCTACAAAGGTGTCATTTCGAGGATCCACGTGTTTTTGTGTTTCAAACATTAAGATGCCACCCTTGCTCCCGCGTTCTCACAACTCGAGCAGGAATTCCTACGACCGTACAGTTTGCGGGGACATCTTTTGTCACCACACAGCCAGCCCCAACTCTAGACCATCTTCCAATGCTGATTTTCTCGACGATGACCGCTCCCGTGCCTATAAACGCCCCTTCTCCAATAGTCACTTTGCCCGAAACATGAACTCCAGGGGAAAGTGTCACGTAGTCTTCAAGAACGCAATCATGTCCAACGGTACAGCCAAGATTGATGATAACAAAGTTTCTAATCTCAACGTTGGTGGTGACAAGAACTCCCGCTTGCATTATGTTCCCAGCTTGAATAGACCCCGATCTTTGGCAATGGACAAGAGGATGGATGATGTTGGGAAACCTTGTTGCGCCATTTTTCCGAACTCTTTCAACCGCATGCTTCTTGTATTCAGGCGCTCCGATCGCGCAGACATAATTCTCTTCTGTATTTCCCTGAATCCAATCGAAACCGCCCACGACAGGAATGTCGTCAACATAAGTTCCAGATTCTAGAATATGCTCGTCCACAATATAGCCGTGAACCTGTTTGTCTAAGTCATGGAGAGTCTCCCTGACTTCCCTACCAAATCCTCCAGCGCCAATTATAATCACTGAGTCTCCTCGAAAAGTATGAGGTGATTTCATTGTCCCTTTTACCCTGAGGACACGTTTGAGCCTTCATTGGGTCGTTAGGAAACCGAATGAAGGTATTCAGATGTAGTGATTCTTTGATCGCCTCAATCTAGAGATTGCCCATATTCGGTATCCATTGTCCACTCGATCTAAGAAAGAAACAGGGCCTGATCTGGTCACGAGTCGAGCTGCCGTTATCATTTAGTGGCCTCCACGTAAAACGAATAACGGCGACGCAGATCCGTTTCCGGGTCAACACCTTCCAGGTAATCAGACAAGCCCACCGATCTGTAGCCTATACTTCTCAAGATCAGCATGATCTTCTGTTGGTCATAGATGTATTTGTGTTCTCCGGCTTGATGGACGCTGTAATTAAGGTAGTCAACTATGGTCTCGGTTCCATGCTCAAATTGCGGGAGCACCACCTGCAGATCAATCAAATCGAAGTACCCCAAGTCACCTAGTAGGTAATGAGCAAATGCCTTACTCAAATCCGGCAAGGCAACTCGGAACACACCTTGCGGGCTCAATGCCCGATGGCAATCCTTCATCAATTGGATTGCCTGACTGTATTCAAGATGCTCAAAGAAATGAGATGAGTAGATGTGATCGCAACTGTTGTCTTCCAACGGAAGCCCCAACCTGAGATCATGATTTATCAGCACAGTTCCTTCTTGAGGTGAGATAAAGGCGTTTCCACGGTGTCCTCTATATAGGTCGATGTTCACCCAGCCGGGCTTGACGTCCTGACCTGACCCCAAGTTGACCTTCAATCCTGTCCTACCCTTGAGTTCCTGGAACTTTCGGCCAGAGTGTCGAATGCTCCATGCGAGTTTCAGTTCGCATACCAGCTTCCTGGTGGCCGCGGCTACGGGACCAAGCCGAGCGCCAAGCATCGCCAGATAAGTATTTGTTACTGCATTTCTCCGTGAT
>CAYWMG010000464.1:0-6218 GCA_964459245.1 uncultured Candidatus Bathyarchaeia archaeon | reverse complement strand
TCCGCTAACTCTCACTTTATGGGTATGTGTGCCTGCCGGGCTTGGAATCTGAGTTATGACTTCAGGACGGTCGGGGGTAGTAACGTCCACTATGCTTGTTCCCATTCCGCGCATGTGACCTACGAAAGCGTAGTACTTCTTACCTCGTCGCTGAACGACTACTTGACCGCCGTTTGGATTACCGCAAAGGTCGGTATGTCCTAGCGATCTCGTATTCATGCGTTTGGCGTTAGTCAAAGTTCGCTCACTATTTTTCCGCGCTAAGACGCCCCTTGCACAAATATGTTTTCGTTAGAGTAACACACGGATGGTCTAGCGTGAGGCTCATGGAGATTCACGAAGATCAAAATATCTATTCATTGTCTTACACTATTACTGATTCAAGAATTTTCAGATAACAGGTGTCAGTATTCTTCCAAGTACAAACCCAACACTTATCGTAGCAGAAACGAAGATGTGATTTGAATCATGCTACTACGAGTTTCGCTTTTTCGTATATCTCTGGCCGTCTCCAGTACTTTAGTAGACCAGGTTTGGTTTTAGGATGAAGTGATTTTTCCCGTTCATCCTCATCGTTCGGGGTCGCTCTGAGTATCCTAATACGGTCGAGGTTCACATCCGCCGTGTAGATGCCTTCCTTCTTTGATTCCACCAAGATGCCTTCAGGACTAGCGATCATGGCTAGGCCATCTTCTGACCCCACCAAATTCTGGCATGTCGCAGTATACATCAGGTTCTCGATCGCACGAGCAAAGATGAGAGTCCGCCACGTTTCCCAGAGTGCTGATTTTGCCCCGCCGGCAGGCAAGAATACGATCTCTGCACCTTTTAGCGCCAATATCCGGGCCAGCTCCGGCATGTACACTTCGCTGCATATGAGGAGTCCAACCTTTCCGTATTCTGTTTTGAATACGGGCAAGTCATCTGCGGCTAAGTAGTTGAAATCCCACATCGCTCTCTGGCTCTTCGCCTTGTAAATCCATGGTCCAGCAGGGGTCGTTCGATTGTACTTCCCAACCACGTTCCCGTCGGGTCCAATAAGCGCCGCAACGTTGTAACAGTGAGAATTATCAACATGCTCGATAGTCCCAGCAACGACGTAAACATCGTTCGCCTTTGCACATTGCCCGAGCTTGCTCAAAGGAGAGTACGTAATTGGCTCTCTAAAAGGGCCAGGGTATGTTTCCGGGAAACAGACAATCTTTGAACCTTGATTTGCGGCTTCCTCGATTCGATCGAGAGCATGAGTAACATTTCGCTCCTCATCCGAACCAATAATTGTTCTAGGTTGGACCACTGCGACTTTCATGAATAATTCTTCTCACCATAGGTTTTGGATCTTATTTAACATAGATCACATCATTATGAGTTATGTGAACCAGAATGGCTATGTGAAAGTGATAAGGCCACATAACCAGGTTGCAAAATAGTTTACCGTGCTTCATTGCATAAAGGAGAAAAACAAGCGAATACGTACCCAAAATTCGAGAGTATCCTGTATGTCTGTTAAACGAGTTAGTCAAGATCATGTTGACAGTAAGCCCGTCAGACCAGTTGTCGGATTTGTTGGAATTGGGAGAATGGGGAAGCGTATGGCCACAAATATTTTGAAGGCGGGTTACAAGCTGGTCGTTTGGAGCAGAACACCCGGTCATGCAAGGGAGCTGGAATCGCTAGGAGCTTCAGTAGCCTCCTGCCCTAAGGATGTTGCGGAAAGGTCATCGATAGTCATTACAATGCTGGCTGACCCTAAGTCGACGCGCGAGGTATACTCAGGCAAGAACGGCCTGATGGAGGGGTTACACGCCAAGGAAATATTCATCGACATGACAACAAATTTACCCTCTCTCTCTAGGAGTCTAGCCAAAGAGATTGAGGAGAAAGAGGGAGAGTTTCTCGATGCGCCTGTCTCGGGAAGTATCAAACCTGCAAGTGAAGGTACATTGCTCATTCTGGTAGGAGGCAAGAAGGATACATTGGAGATCGCTAAACCCATTCTTCAAACGATGGGAAATCGGATCATTCACACAGGGGGCCACGGTTCGGCCGCCTCAATGAAGCTCGTTCTGCAAATGCACAGCGCAACGATCATGGTATCATTTGCTGAGAGCCTAGCGTTCGGGCAAAGTTTGGGCCTCGACCCTTTAATGATCCTAGAGATCCTGAACAGCAGCGTCCTAAAGACGTACGCATCTGAGAACAAAGGCAAGAAAGTTATTGAAGCAGATTATACCCCGCAACACTCCCTAGAATCCATGACTGAGAATCTTGATCTAGTATCTGAGTCGGCTAGAGATGCACGAATAACTATGCCACCATTACTCAAAGTGGCTAGAGAAATTTTTCACTCCGCAAAGAAGAATGGAGAAGGTGAACTTGACTTCTCAGCAGTAGCGATTGAGATTGAAAGAATTATGCAGACGAAGATTTCAAGAGGTCACTGAATCAGACAGTATCTATGGATGTAACGATGACAGTCTGCTAGAATTTTATTGCTGATCGTCCGACCGCCGCGTGATCTTTCAGCAGGCGTAGTGCAGTGTTGATTTCTTCTAGCTTTAGAATCTTGTTTACCACAGGAGCGAGTTTTCCTTTTCTCGACATCTCCAGTACATCGACAATGTCTTGACGAGTAGCGGATCGACAGCCAATGACTTCAATCTCTCGCATTGTAAGCTGTTGCGCAGCTATCTGAAATGGTTCTGGGCCGTATCCGACAACAACCATCTTTCCGCCAGGTCTCAGAAGCTGGAAACCGGGTTCAACGGTCTCCTTCACACCGACAAAATCGAAAACAACATCTGGTCCTAAACCGTCGGTGAGTTTCTTTACGGCTTCAACAACGCCAATCTCTTTCGCGTTTATCGTACTATCAGCCCCATATCTCTTAGCTGTCTTGACTTCTTCTCCACTGATGCCGACTCCGATGACATTTACGCCTGAAAGTTTCAGGAGCTGTACAGTGCTGACTCCCAGCCCACCCCCAGCTCCTTGAACAAGAGCCGTTTGGTTCGCACGTATGTTGGACCTCTTGACCGCGTGCAGACTGCTTCCAACGGCGCATCCTGCAACAGCTGCCTCTTCAAGAGCTACACCGTCAGGGATTTTGATCAGGTTCCGTTCTGGAGCCTTGACGTATTCGCCGAATCCACCGCTTTCGTCGAAGCCCAAGTGTCCTTTGAGGTTAGTGCAGAGCGTTTCGCTGCCGATTCTGCAATAGTAACAAACTCCGCACGCATAGTATTGATTGACTACCACTGAATCTCCCTTCTTGAAATTCTCAAGACCTTCACCCGATTCAACGAAACCTGCAACCTCATGTCCAAGAACATGTGGTAAGTTTGGTTTCCAAGCCATACCCTCAATGATCTTAAGATCAGTGCGGCAGACACCGCAAGCTGCAACCTTGATGAGGACCTCGCCGGGCCTAATCTGTGGTTTCTGAACGTCCTTGATTGCGAGAGGTTTTCCGTAATCTTCCAGAACAGCAGCTTTCATTAGACAATCATCAAATTGGAGACAACGGCGCAACACAAAAGACTTGCGATCAACTATCGAATCCCTCAAAATATTTGGATCTCCAGAGACGAACCGCGAGTAAGAATATTAACTGAATGCCAACACGCGGCGGTTAACCTAATTTCCATGGATCCTAGCGATTTGCATCACTGGCCACACACTCTTAAAGCGGCGACAAGATCAATTTTCTTGCGAGAGCGTCAGTCCCACAACGGAAAGGTGACTAGAGAATTTGGATATTGTTGAGATTCGGAAGATGACTGTCGGCGATCTTTGGCTTAATAGTACTGCTTATGAAAATGTCGGCTACATTGTTGACAACTTCGGTAACAGGTTCATGGGTACCGAGAGTGAGAGAAAGACCAAGGACTATCTTCTATCACTCTTCAAGCAATACGGCCTTGAGAATGTTCACGCAGAACCATTCAATTACACTGGTTGGAAACGCGGAAAATGTGCCGTGGAAATGGTCCACCCGGTCAAACGGAGTCTATGGAGTTCAGCATTACCTCACTCAGCCTCGACTTCATTTGGCGGAATTGAGGCGAGAGTAATTGACGTCGAAAGCGGGACAAAGAGAGACTTTGAACGAAAATCGAATGAAATTAGCGGAAATATGGTATTGGCTCCGGCATCTTCAAGCCATCATGTCGATATGGCAGCAAGATATGGCTGGGCAGTTGAACACAAAGCGGTTGGCTGCATCTTCCGCAATGAAGCCCCTGGCCAACTGATCAGAACCGGCGCAGTTGCTACTGGTTACCGAAACACCGGTGTGATTCCCGCCATTTCTGTATCCTACGAAACTGGAGCTTTCATGGAACGCCAAATGAGGAGTGGCCAGATAATTGTCAAGATGGAGATTGAGAATTCGACCCTCCCGAACACTACTGGGTGGAATATCGTTGGCGACATCATAGGCGAGGGAGGTACTTCTAGTATGGTCATGATGGGCACTCATTATGACGGGCATGATATAGGCCAAGAGGCCGCCTCTGACAACATACTGGGAGTAGCTGTAATGCTTGATGCTGCAAGAGCCTTAGCCAAGTTCAAGGGGAAATTCAAGAAGACAATTCGACTTGTAGCCTTTGGCAACGACGAGTGCCTAACAGTAGGTACAGTAAACTACGTGGCGCAGCATGAGAAAGAGATGCAGAATGTGGATGTCATGATAGGTGATGGCCTCGGCCGAAATTTCATAGACGGCCTCTGTATTTCCGCTGGCCCTCCAGCACTTGCAAGACCACTATTGAAGCTACTGAACGATTGGAAGATCAACTTACCTGTAGAGGAAACAGACGAAGATTGGGTAAGCGCAACACATTTTCTGCATTTCGCATTAGCTGGCATTCCAAACATCGACTTCGAACGACGTCACCGCAGATCAACTTGGCATGGCACGGAGCCAAGAGATGAAACGAATAGGCATCATACCACAACGGACACATTCGATAAAATTGACCCAGTTCTGGTCAAACAACATGCAATCTTGCTCGCTGAACTCGTACTTGCCTTGGTAAATATGCCTGAACCGCTGTTAAAACATCCAACAAGAGACGAGATCATGCAGTCGCTAAAGAGCCACGGGTATGATGAAATACTCAAAGCCCAAAACAGATGGCACCCGGGGTCAATCCTTGGCCACTAGCGTACTCTCCACTTCGATTTGCATACATTGACAATCATAGACTGCCTGCTCCTGGCGATATTGCGGACAGTCAACTGCGAACGGACCTTGTGCGGAAACGCAGCCGAACTATTCAAACTAACCTGATCCACACGACAAAAAGCGAGCCATGTGGTCATCGCACGCATCGGCGCATCATAAGTCGCAGGTTGTCTTCCCGTTAGCTCTAGCGCTTTGTGTACGTACGTATGCACCGATGACTAAGAGACAAGTGCAAAGCTTATTGAGCAGAATAAGATGGGGGTTTCGGTTTTAGCTATTGACTAAGGCGATAGGTGGAAAGAGTCGTTCTGGCGTGAAGAGTATTGATGTTCATGCTCACATCTTCTTGAAGGACGCTATAGATACAGTACGGAAGAAATATCCAAAATATGTTCCAACCATCACTCCAGCGAAAGATGGAACTTATGTCGTCACCTCATGGAATGGCGAAGGTAAGAGCGTGGAACCTGAATCCGCAGTTGACCTCAACATACGCCTAGCAGAGATGGATCGTTGTGATGTTGGTATGCAGGCTTTGTCTACTATGCCTAGTGTGTTGGGTAGGCTTCCCTTTGATAGGTTCTTTTATGATATTGAGGCTGCTGCGGGGTTGGATTTCTGTCGTGCGTTGAATGATGGTATGGCGGGTGTGGTTGGGAAGTATCCTGACCGGTTTGTTGGGTTGGCTACGGTGCCGTTACAGGATATTGGAGCCTCGGTGGATGAGTTAGGGCGGGCCGTAAGCGAGTTGGGGTTGCGTGGGGTTGAGATTGGTTCACATGTTGAGGGTATGAACCTGGATGATAAGAGCCTATGGCCATTTTATGGGATGGTTGAGAAGCTTGGAGTGCCTATAATGGTTCATCCGGCTGAGCCGCCGGGTAGAGATCGTTTGAGTAATTATCAGCTTGTGAACTTCATTGGGTTTCCCTTAGAGACCACTATCGCTGGGATGTCAATGATCTTCGGCGGAGTCTTGAAGGACTTTCCACGGTTGAAGGTGTACTTTGTTCATGGAGGCGGATTC
>CAYWMG010000463.1:0-13526 GCA_964459245.1 uncultured Candidatus Bathyarchaeia archaeon | reverse complement strand
TATGACGCAATCTGGTTTCAGCTCAACCAATCTTGAAACAATAGACTCGACATTATCCTCAGCATCATACAAATGAACCGAGGGCGGAAACTTGTGTTTCCCAAGTTCCTTTAGTACAAAGCTCCCTACGTAATCGTCCCCACGATAGGGATGTCCAACTCCTACGAAAGCTATGTTATGCTTAGAGGATAATAGTTCTCGGAGTTGAAACCTCCAATCCAGAATCGAGGCCGTCTGTTCAGGAACCAGTTCTGAATCTTCCAATGATTGACGACCCCGAGCGGGTTGAATGGTTGACGGTACTTAAGAAGTCGGAGTAGTTCTCGTGTCTGAAAAGCAGCAATAGACCACTATTCTGTAGAACAGAGATGCACCCAAAACTGGACGGTTTTCTAGCAGGCCAGAGGCTTACGCGAAACCACTTATCTTAGAGTTCTATTCAGCAATGGAATGCGCCCTCAGCGTAAGCTGCATGAACCATGTCGAATGAAATCAGCAACGTAACATTCGTAAACAGAATATTCCAGAATCTAGACCAAACTAACCCGGCTGAGATTGAAGCGCTCTACCACGACATGAAGGGCTCTGGAGTGATTCTACCCTCAGGAGAGGGGCGATCCAAGGGAGCGCTTAGCATTGCGTGCAGTGAACTTGCTAAGATGCGGGGTGGTAAATTTGTGATGGATCGTGGAGACATCGGTTTTCCAGGCAGAAACGTCATGGAGGCTGCTCCCATTCTTAAACAACGTTTTGGCCAAGTCTGTCTATTGATAAATTCAGGAAGCGGCAAGTCACTGATGCCGCTTCTAGACGCGCAGCAGCTTGCAATGTACATCGCTGAAAAAGGCAACTCACGAGATTTTCGAATCGACGTTGTAACATCAGAGCGGGATTCACCCATTGGAAAACTCGGCACACGCTACGGCAACGTTCTAGTGTTGAAAGGCCGCGAACCTGACGAGATGCCGACGGAATCCAAAGAATTTCGAACAGCCGGAATACTAGAGGACTTATTCATCCTCGGAACCGGGGTTCTATTCCAGTCGATAGCTGAAGCACTCTACGAAGAAGCTTCCGCTGAACAAGTGGTAGTTAGATCGAAGAAACTCTTCACCGAGATAGGTGCTCTCGTGGATGAAATAGTGAAATCCGACTTCTTCAACGGCCTCGTAGATGCACTCGAACAGAGACATTCATGCTTCTTCGTTGGCTTAGGAAGCGGACGAGAGGTAGCGCGAATGACCGCAGTCCGAGTGGGTCACGTGAAGAGAGCGATGGGAGATCAAATTTACGTCGCGGGAGAATCAAATACGCCAGCCCCACGAGCGGGAGACGTCTTAGTAGTGATCTCCAACAGTGGAGAGACAGAGATCGTCGCCGGCTGGTGCAAGAACTTCAAACGAATGGGAGCCATAGTCACGTCAATAGTGGGAAACCCTGACAGCACGATTGCAGCCAACTCTGATCTCAGCTTCACAATCCAAGGAGACGCGCTTCATGGTAGACCGAACAGTTTCTACGTAAAAACAGCATTCGCCCTAAGCCCCCTCCCGATCTATTTAGTTGAGAAAGTGGCGGAACGAGGCTTACGATTACCAGAGTACATCCTCAGATGGCACCATTCTGTCACGTCATGACGGAAAAATAAATGCTCAAATCAGACTTGCACCGTTAACAATCCTCGCTGAAGCAGAATGGTTACTGAGCGAAGGTTTGCACATTTCAAGAAAGATATACCTCATCCACGAATGAAGGACGTCCCCGACGGTGGGTTCTGCATCTCCAGCTTCGTTATCCTAACGAAGACGGGAAACCCTAACCATGTCCTCATGGGACGACTGAACAGGAAAGCTGATTGGAACCATTTGGGCGCACTCGACCCTGAGAGGGTTCAATCCTTCGGCAAAGGTTGGATGATACCCTCCTCAGGCCTAATGCTAGGTGAATCCCCTCAGGATGCTGCGCAGCGAGTTCTGAAAGAACAACTCGGATTAACCGACCAAAAACTTGAAGGCCCTCTCATCTTCTCAGAAGTATATGGCCCAACGAAACATTGGGATCTTGAATTCCTCTTCACCGGTGAACGCGACCAGCCCCCTTCAAACGACGCGTGGACTGAACTTGCCTTCGTGGATCTCACGACAGCATCTAGACCTCAGATTGCAAGACTCCACGAGGACATCCTAGCACACTTACACAAATGGAACCCCTAGCGAAGGCACTAGTTCCTGTAGAAATCAGTGTGAAATCAGTCTACGGCCATTGTTCGTACGGGTCGAAATAGGCTTTCGTAATATTCACGCATCCATGGCAGAATCTCTCTGCCTAGAAGATTCAGGAATCTACCTTCAACCGGACTGGCACTGTGAATGTAGACCCTGTCGAAGCCCATCTTCAGAAACTCCCCTAACCGCTTGATTATATCGTCTGAGTCGGTTGTGATCAGCCAAGAGTCCTTGATCTTCTGTTCTTCCGCTGGCCCCACAAGTGCTTCTAACTCTCGAGGGTCCCAAACATGTTCACGCTTTTCACGTGGTATGGCGGTTGTGGCCCAGAACATTGCTGATTTCAGTGCCCGATCATAGTCGATATCGTAGGCGACTTTGAATTCCATGCTCTTGCTCATCTTCTTAGGATCCCGCCCAACCTTTGTTGCCGCCTTCTCCATCGCATTCACTATCTTCCTAAACCTGTCCAAACCTCTTGGATTAGTTAAAATTCCGTCACAGAATTGGCCTGCAATCCTGGCCACGCGTTCGTTAGAAGTCGCTAGGTAGACTGGAATCTTTCCCTTCGGTATCGTGTACAGTTTTGCCTTGTTAAGTTGATAATATTTGCCTTCAAAGGTTACGAAATCTCCCTGCCATAGTTTCTGAATTATCTCCAACGCTTCCTCCAATCTTCCAATCTTCTCTTCGAATCCAGGCCATTTGAATCCGAGTGGGATCTCGTTCATCGCATGCCCTGTTCCGAGAGTGACGAAGATTCTTCCAGGATAGAGGTTATCGAGTGTAGCAAAGCCTTGCGCTACCAATGCTGGATGATAACGAAAGAGTGGCGTCGTAACCGCAGTCCCAAGCTCAACCTTCCGGGTTTTCTCCGCTGCTGACGCGAGCCAAATCCATGGAAAACCAGCTTGTCCACCCGTGTCGCTCCATGGGTGAAAATGGTCACTGGTTACAATAATGTCGAATCCAACAACCTCAGCGTGGATAGCATACTGAAGCAGCCGTTGCGGTTCATACTGTTCCTGAGCTGCCCAGTACCCAAGCTGAAGCGTAGCCAACCTAAAGCTCCCTGGAGACTCCCAGTATGGTATTCTACTGCTTAAACCTTGTAGCGATCGGTTCTGTCAGGTTGCCCTTTGACCATTCCTCTCATCTTAATTGTAAATATTTAATTCCTAAGGTATTTGAGAGCTAAATACGCGTCTGATTTTGCGGTTGATTCTTCTCTGTCCTATGTTGAGATAGGTTATCTCAACTGATTGTCTGAGTGGCTCTTCCCTTCAACTCATTCCATGTTGCGGTTGCTTCGTAACGATCTTTTTGTGTTTCATGATTCAACGGATGAATCAGTGTGAAGTATCCTTGATCATCTGACTCGATCGTGGTTTTAACGACTCGCGTGTTGTTACAATTGACCGTCACTCCCACTTTCTGTGGATATTGGTCTGCGCCCTGTAATCTTCCCTCTAGGAGGAGCTGTTCCTTTCGAATAGTGCAGGTTAGAAAGATGAGAGGTTTCTTTCCGATGGCTGGGCCCCTTTGCCAGTATCGTCTCTGACTGTAGAGGAGAGGGGTCTTGCTCTTATCCACCTGAACATGAACGACTTCTCCAAGGAAGGCTGTGTGCTCTCCGACGTTCAAGACTTGGATTAGGCGGCATTCCGCATTCAGAAAGCATTCGGTAATCATTGGAGCGCGGATTACTCTAGCAGGATATGTATGGAAGAGTTCGCTGCTTAGTTTGTTCACTTCTTTTCCAGAATAGGACCCGGCGATGTTGGCTAGCACCGCATTGTCGTCGCTGAGAAAGTTTACGCCAAACTCTTTCGAGTTGTGTATGTTATCGTATGTTGCATCATTAGGATACACGAGCACCATGAACCTCATGGGGTCGTAGGAGACCTGAAAGGTCCATTCAGCAGACATCACGTTCGGTCCATGTTGCCCAATACTTGTTATCAGAGCGACTGTGGTGATGAGTTGTCTCGATGCCTCCCGAGTCGAATCTTTATCCAATTCTTTTCCACTCTTCAACTATCTCTTCATAGTTCAGCACGCTATAATGGAACTAATGCTCTAATGAGGTTCGGTAATCCGCTTATCCTATCGAAATGAATTCTCCTCGACACCTCATTAAGTAAGTCTATCTCGTCTGTTGTCAGTCTCCAGTCTGAAGCTCCCGCATTATCAGTCACGTCGCCTGGTCTCTTTGCTCCCGGAATCGCCATAACATTCACTTGGCTGATCAGCCAATTCAATGCCACTTGGGAAAATGTTTTCTGATGCGCTTTTCCGATTTGTTTGATAGTTTGCTGCAGGTCAGCAAGTTCGTTCAAGTTTCTTTCCGAAAACCTGGCGGATGCCTTCTGTACTAAGCTCGCAGGTTTTGAGTTTACCGTGTACTTACCTGTGAGGAGGCTCTTCGCTAGGGGGCTGTATGCGATGAGTGTGATCTTCTCTCGAATTGCGTTGGGAAGGAGCTCGTTCTCTATTCTTCGGTCAATAATGTTGTATTTCACTTGGTTTGAAACAAGGTCTAGAGGTGCTAACGCTTCTTGTGCTGCCTTCATCTGTTTCGAATTGAAGTTGCTTACTCCGACGTATCGAACCTTCCCTGCTTCAACAAGTCTCTTCATCGCCTTCATCGTTTTAGTGATCGGTATGAGTGGGTTGGGCCAGTGAATTTGGAGAAGGTCGATTACGTCAACGCCGAGTCTATGTAAGCTTCTATCTGCCGCGCGTAATACTCGGCCGTAACTTAGATTCAATGGCCAAACCTTGGTTGCAATGAAAATCTCTTCGCGACAGTTGCGAATCATTTTCCCAAGCATGATCTCCGACTTTCCATATCCGTATACTTCCGCTGTGTCCACGAAGTTGATGCCCATTTCAAGACCTCTTTGAAAGGCGGCTTGAATATCCTCCTGCCCGTACAGTCGGTTCCATCCCCATTCTCGACTTCCCCATTGCCACGTGCCCAGGCCTATCGCGGAGACTTTGATTCCTGACCTTCCCAGTTCGCGGTACTCCAATATTTACAGCCGGCTAATTTGTTGCGATAGTTCCTCGGTTTCTAGCATCTTTCTCAATCCAGTTGAAAACGGTCAAGCCTACGAAGAGCATTGATAACGCCACCAACATGCCCGCCAAGTATTCCCACGACTCGGGAAGGAGGGTGGGAGTTAGAAGTGCGGCATGCCGCATTAGGTCGATGAAGTAAGTGAACGGGATCGCTAGGGAGATGTATCGAAATGGGAACGGAATTACAGTAACCGGGAAGAGAGCTCCCGTTAGGATCATGTAACTAAAGAAGATGAGGTTGGCTACGGTATTGTAAGCTTTAAGCCGCATCGTCAGTCCCGCAATGAAGAGTCCGAAACCAATCAGTCCTAATTCGTAGAGAGTGAGCGAATAAAGAAAGAGTACAGGATTATGCATCGTAACCGGAACGCCGCCTAGAACTGTCACCAGAAGCGTCGTATAGCCCACTATGAGAACATCAATGAGGAATACGCGTGCCCATCTTCCAATAATTAACGTGGTCCTATTGACGGGTGCGAGGAAGAATTGTTCCAGAGTGCCCGATTGTTGCTCAATCCTCACGCTCTGGCCTATGCCCCAAATTGCGGTACTGAACAGGATTATGAAAACAAAGCCATAGTAGAAGAAGTCGAACGAATTTCCATACAGACCAGAACCGGATGTTGTTGGTGCGAAGAGAGTTACGCCGAGAGCGAAGAAGAAGAACCATAATGGAGTGCTTATGAATTCGCCAAGAATCCAAGCTGGATATCTAAGGTAATTCTGAAGATCCTTCAGGAAGGCTGCTTTGAATTCTGTTTTAACATTTGAAAGTTTAGTATTTCGAAAAGTCACCTGTGATACTCGCCCTCTTTTCTAAATGTTTGAACACGGCATAGCCAACGATTGGGTAAGCTAGGGCAAGCGTCAATAGAACAAAGACGCCGCCATAGAGGTTGACCAACTTCTCATTTGCTAGAATGATCTGGCGCATGTCGCTGATAACATAGGTCTGCGGCAGTATTCTGGAAACGAATTGAGCCCAGTATGGCAGTACGGTAACTGGATAGTATGTTCCAGTTAATACTGCGAAGAGCAAGTTGACGATTTGAACAAACGTGTATGGCTCCTTGAATCTTACCACGAACCCTGCGAAGAGGAAGCCGATTCCAAATAATGGAATCAATCCAAGCAGCAAGACCAGATAGGCTTGAAGCAATCCGAGGAAGGCTGTTGGTATCATGATCCAAATAGTTAAGCCGACCACGATGAAGAAGATCCCGGCTGTGATAATTATATCCGCTAGACTCAGGCCAAGTAGGAAAGTGAACCTGTTGACTGGTGCGAGGAAATTCTGCTCCAACGTCCCAGTCATTTGCTCGTTGCGCAATGAAACTCCAACGTCTTCAACCACGACCCAACTCGTCATCCAGACACTGCTTCCGAGAATTTCATAGATCAAGACGTTGCTTGTTCCAGTGCGTGCCGTAAAATATGTTGTCGCTTCACTGCCCCCAACGAATCCGCCCATGCCGAATATCAATAATGTGAATAGGAATGGCATTACGAGGTAGAGCAGGAAACCTCCGGGATACCGAACATAATACCTTAACGTCTTAATGCAAATAGCTGATAACACTTCTACTATTGATCGGATGCCTGAAATTTTTCGCATTCTAATCTCGAAGGCTCCTTCCCGTCTCTTCGATGAAGACGTCCTCGAGCGTTGGTTCAATAACGCTGACGTTAGTGATCGCTGTCTTTTCCCGAACTAATAGTTCTAGAATGCGTGGAAGAATCTCCTCCCCCTTCTCAGCATGTATGCGGAGGACTGGCTTCTCACGGTCAGTGTTAGAGAAGGCTACTTTCGAGACGCCGCTTAAGGCTTGTACTGCATCAACCGCTTGTTTCGAGAGGTTGCGTGCTTCAATCTCAATGACCTCACTAGTTTTCACTCTCTGTTTCAGTTCCGTTGGTGTTCCCAGCTGTACAATCTTTCCATGATCAATTATGGCAACACGGTCGCTTAGAACCTCCGCCTCATCCATATTATGAGTGGTCAGAATGATTGAACGACCTTCCCGCTTCAAATCACGGATTAAATCGCGGATTAGGTGTGCGGATTGGGGATCTAGACTTGCGGTTGGTTCATCGAACAATAATACCGGCGCCTCATTGAGAAGCGCCTTCGCGAAGGAGAGTCGGATCCGCATACCAGTAGAATAGTTTTCAACCAATGTATCCTCCCGCTCCACTAGGCCTACTAGTTTGAGCAGTTGCTCAATGTGTTCTTTAGAATCGGAAGGCTGAAGGTGGTATAGGGCGGCGAAGTATTGCAGATTCTCATGCCCAGTAAGCTTCCAGTATAGGGTTCGTTCACCAGTCAACATTACCCCTAAACTCTCACGGACCTTCTGCTGCTCCTTTACAACACTGTATCCGTTAACGATGGCGTCTCCAGAACTTGGCGTGATTAATGTGCAAAGCATCTTGACCGTCGTAGTCTTACCCGCACCATTAGGTCCGAGGAGTGCGAATATCTCTCCTTTAGGGACGCTGAAACTTATACTGTCCACGGCGGTGAGGGATCTTCGTCTCTTGCGAAGAATCGGTCCCTCCTTAGTTTCGAAGGTCTTCGATAATGATTGGACGTCAACAGGGTTCATTGTGCATCTACAGGGTTTAAGCCGATGCACGCTTTCCGTTCCATATTAGCTTCATGGAATCATTCATTGACTTTTCCAAGTGTTCTTTACAACCCATACTGGCTCGTCAGGATTGAAATACTCCTCCCCTTCAGCCAGATGCTCTTCCAGAAGCCCCTCGTCTACATCAACTCCTATACCAGGCTTGGTTGAGACGCTTGCGTGGCCAGCCTCGACCTTTCCCTCATTCCTCACAAGTTCTCTTTTCCAGGCTGGGAAGCAGTCGTAGAATGATTCTTGAATTAGAAAGTTAGGAATCGCAGCGTCCACTTGGAGTGTCACGGCGTTCTGGATGGGGCCGAAAGCATTATGGAAAGCTATCTCCACTCCGAAAGTTTCAGCCATGGCCACGATCTTTCTTGCTTGAGTAACACCACCAATGTTCGTTATGTCGGGTTGAAGAAAGTCAGTTAAATCATTGGATAGAACGAATAATGCTTGTTCCTTGGTTAGAATTCTCTCACCCAACGCAACCCTGACTTTAGTTGCGTTCCTATATTTTTTCAAGCCTTCAAAATTCTCCGGATGAATAGGCTCCTCCATGAAGAGGGGATTAAATCCCCGCAACCTCTCCGCAATCATAATCGCAGAGTTCGGGTTGAAGCGGCCATGGTGCTCAATCAGGAGTTGAACTTGGCCATTCGTTGAATCCCGCACGGCTTTCACCCGATCATACGCCAGTTTCAATCCGTTCTCGTCTATGTAATCATAATAGTTACCGAAGGGATCGAACTTCAACGCCTTGTAACCCATCTTCTGAAAATGCTGGGCACGATCACCGAACTGTTGAGGAGTCACGCAATTATCATACCAGCCGTTCAGGTACAGCAGAATCTTCGACCTCATAGAGCCTCCGAGCAGTTGATGAATCGGCGTGCTGAGATGTTTCCCAATAATATCCCAACATGCAATGTCAAAAGCGCTTACGGCGGTTGTGGATTCAAAGGATACTGGCAGATAGAAGTCATGTTTATGCCATTCATGATAATTCCGTTCCAAATCGAAAGGGTCCGCCCCAACGTAAACTCGCGCTACCTCATGCAGGGATTGAATCACCGACTGAACCCGGAGCGTTGGCACCGCCTCTCCGTATCCCACAAGGCCGTTGGAAGTCGTAAGCTTCAGCAGGATCGAGTTAGCAGCCCAGGTAGCGCTGCCAGTGTTTGATCGTTCACCTAGTTGAAATATTTCCACGTTAGTGATCTTCATTTCCTACAAATCCCAGCAACATTGCGCAACGTATTAGGTTATCATGACGTACGTCTAAAACTTGGCATAAGAACCCGGTTTTCTCGCCCTTAGACTCTCCAAGAGTCGTTTGGAAACCGTCTAAAGGCTTTAGCCGTTTCAGATGTATGGAGTGGTAGTGTGCCGGAACTTCCTGTTAACTAGACTTTGTAGCTCTCTTCGAAGTTTCTCATCCAGTTCGCTGTGTGCTGATGAGAGCGCGTCAAGCGGTCTCGGAGATTGCAGGACAGGGCCATGCAGAACAGCCGGGCCCTGCATAGCTTCTGTAGAGGCTACGGGCCTCTGTGATAATAGACGTGCAGCAAGATCAGACATGCTGTTCGGATCGTCAGCCGCGTTCTCTAACTCCCTCATCTGGTTGAGACCAATAGGTCTCAATCCGAAATTATTCCCCTTAAACACCATGCGTTCAGCAAGACTGGGAAGCTTTGAACCTAAACCCACAAACTTGTACGGGTTGACCTGATACTCCTTCACCTGCCAAGCATCTGCTCCTTGCATAATAATCGCATCAAAGAACCCGAACCTATCCCTCCCAACGAGAACTCTCCATCCCTGCGGGTCCTTATCGTACAGTCGAGCAATCTCGGAGCGTATTTTATTCGAATCCTGCAAAGTCTAACGCTTCTCCGCTTCTGTCCGAATTGGCAGAATTAAACCTTCGCCTAAGAGCAGGCTGCAAATTACATTGATCCTGCGGAATCTCACTTAATTGTTGAGGAACTCAAACACTATTCCAGTCATCATTAGTATTCCTGTTCGGATTGCGTCGTCATTGAAGTTGAATCGTGCGCTATGTAAGGGTGCGTTCTGTCGTTCGTTGGATGATGCAACTCCCAGTCTAAACATGGCGCCAGGGACGTCTTGCAGGTAATGGCTGAAATCCTCTCCCCCCATGGTTGGCTGAGTTATGGTCTTTACGTTAGTTTCTCCAAGCAACTCCTTTGCTACTCTTTCGACTAGACTGACCATCTTATCATTATTTACAGTAGCCGGGTATCCTCTAGTAATTTCGAGTTCTGGAGTGGGTGCGTTGAACATGCTTGCAGTAGCCTCGACGACGCGTTTCATTGAATCGAAGATTCTCGTCCTCGTTCCATCATCCAAAGTTCTTACGGTACCCAGTAATGATACAGAGTCAGGTATGACGTTGGACGTTGAACCTCCCTCGATCTTTCCAACGGTTATGACGGCGGGAGCTAGCGGACTTGTGCAGCGGCTTATTATGGTTTGAAACGATTCTACGACTTTGGCTGACATCACGATTGGATCTATGGCTTCTTCGGGACGAGCCGCGTGTCCTCCTCTTCCATACAACGTCACTTTGAAAGTATCCGTGTTCGCCATCATCACGCCATATCTCACGCCAACTTCACCCGCCTTCAGGCTTGGCCAACTGTGAAGCGCATAGATTGCATCAACCTTTGGATCATTCAGCACTCCTTCTTTGACCATCCTCTTGGCTCCTTCAGTGCTGCCGCTTTCTTCAGCAGGTTGAAAGAGGAACTTCACCTTTCCATGCAGTTCACTTCGCAGTTTGGAAAGGACCTTTGCCGTACCCATGAGTACCGCTGTATGTCCGTCATGGCCGCATGAATGGGCTCTGCCATGATCTACCGAGGCGTATGAGACTCCAGTATTCTCAACAATTGGTAATGCATCCATGTCAGCTCTCAGAGCAACCGTCTTACCGGAGCTCTTCTCGTTGAGTAGGCCAACGACGCCGGTACTACTCTTTATCCTCTTTACCAAGATACCCTCGTTATTGGCAAGCCAATTGGCAACTTTCTCAGACGTTCTATGTTCTTGGGCTGCAAGTTCGGGGTGTTGGTGTATATCTCTCCTAACCTCAACGATCTCAGGTAGCAGTCCGTCTATGAGTTTCTCCAGAGAAGCTCGAGACTGAGTCAAATTTGATAACACCTCATGTAGCATTGCTCTTTGGACGATATGGTCTTGATTTTATACCCCTGCCAGAAGCAACTTAAAGGCTATGATTGGAAATTCAGATTCAGCCTGCATGATCCGACTATAACTTAACCTGGTTGATGCTGACACCAATAAGAGGGAGCTGGGAAAAGATCCCAGGGGGTTCGCGCCTTGGGTGGAAAATCCCAACATCCCAAAGTTGCAATGCTGACTTTTGCAGCTTCCCAACCTAAGAGGCATTGATCTGATGATATAACAGAAGTGGATGAATCGTCCAGTCCTCCGTCAGACCCTTCTTTCGAACATTTTCTGCCCTTAAACTCGCTCGATTATAACGTGTATCCTATGTGAGTGTTCCTTGAAGCAATAGGCCGATAAGTTAACAGAGCATTGTTTGGTATGATTATGCTTTACAGATGAAGTTTAGAAGTCCGATTTAGGCTGACTATAGATGGGAATAGAGTCCAAGGGTATCGCTGACGTTATCTTCGGGTTGGACAAGCGTATTCGTTATGTTGCTATCCTGAATCATCAGTATGACCTGCTTGAGTCGAAGATGCGGGAAGGCACAACCTCGCTCACTCCGGCTCAAACTGATCGTGAGTTTATGACGATTGCAGCCCCAATGATGGTGGGTGCTGCTGACAAACTGAAACCCTTCTGTGGGAGTATGAGGCGTGTAGTCGTGCGGTATGATCGGGTGCTTCTAGTGTTCTACCGTACTCTGGTTAATCTCGTTGTACTCAGTTTGGAACCGTCAGTAGATGAAGCGTTGTTGGATAAGATTGGCAGTTCGGTTAAGCAACTCGAGTTCGTAGGTGATAATGACGATGAGGAAGAAGGAGGACCGGAATAGAACCTGCTCAGCTGCATTTACTGCGTAACAGGGACTGGTACGGTCTTTAACTCGTCATGTTCGTACTGCATTGTTACGTGAATTGGTTTTAGCGCACGTTTGAACGTTTCTAGCGCCGCCCACGGGTCACTATCGCAACCGCATGTTGCGCAGTCAAATTCTACAGTCCTATGAAGTCTCGAGGTGTGGGCCGTTAGGTGGCTCGTTGTAATCAGAGCATTAATGCTCACTCCGCCGCCCATAATGTCATCTTCCACGCGGTAGACTAATGGGTTTTCCATTCGAGTCTTGGCTAGGTGCATGTTAGAATTTCTAATTGCTCTCAACGTAGTGTTCAGTATTAGTTTCTCGTCAACAAGATCCGCGCGACATCCGTGGAGAGTTGCCACCACGTGTCTGTAAGCATATGGTCTAGTTGACAATTTTTGTACTCAAGATCCTCCGATAGAATTCCCGATTTGGTCCTATGGTTATATAATTCACATTTAAGTGTTTTCCTGACGCGTTCAGATCTCGTGAAAAAATTTCTTCACCAAAATTTTCCGCGTGTTCACTAAATCTGGTTCGCATTCCCATGCATTGCCATAATGCTGCAATCAATCCCAAACAAATTTTTCTGAAGTTTTTTTCAAAAATGTTTCTGAACAAAATTATCATCAAGTTTACCATGGCGATCATGGTGAACTTTGGATGATGAATGTTGAACGCCATTGAAATTTCTAGAGTGAACTCAAGAGTGTGAATGGAAAAATCAGTCGAAAAAATTATTCAGAACTAACCTTTCGCTCCGCGAATGGAGTCAAGAAGCTTACCCACAACAACATTACTCAAATTGCCTACCTTAAATCGAGTTACCCACAAGCCCGCCTTCGAGTAGAAAACCTGCCTTAGATCGGTTAATGGGCGCTGGGATGCACAACCAATGCACACTCCAATCACAGAATCATTCACAGTAATCCGGTTCTCAGTTACTTTCCTGCATCCTAGGCAGAAATCGTTGAAGGCGAACCCGTTAATGGTTCTCATTCTGGTCAACTTAGCCATGAATACTGCTGCGCCCACCCTTAGCTAAGCACTACGCTTAGGATTAGGTTAGGACTCTACTAGACGCGTGGACAATTCTTCTTATGAAGCGCGAAGATATCCTGACTATTAGTTTCGAAACCGCACTTCTCACACAGTAGTCGTTGTCCTTCCTTATCGAATCGAGACATCAACCCACCTACCCATGATAATTGTTCATGATCCAACACAAATACTTTATCGGCTTCCAGAGAACGATGTTACGAGAGATGAAACGCTTGGAGCGGTTGAGCTATACCGTATCCGACTTGTTTTACGCTCAACTCTTCAACCAAGGCTCGGAGCCGCTTCTAATCGTTGACGGCGAGGCCGATGGGGTGCCTGAGAAGATCTTCGTCGTAAGATACATCTTGGGCTCTGCGGGTGAGAACAGTCGGCCAATCTTCAGAGACGAGCTTACCGGCTACGATTACGAACAGCAGATCATCTACCCAAAGCAGAACGTGGATGTGGAAC
>CAYWMG010000462.1:0-5397 GCA_964459245.1 uncultured Candidatus Bathyarchaeia archaeon | reverse complement strand
GATAAGTCACGTGCGTTTTGCAGCTGCTGACGGGCTATAGTTGCTGCTCCGAGGAAGATGAGATTCATGTCAACGGCTCTCGGATTAGTCAACGCATACCTCACAGCTTAATCAAATGGTAGGCAACCCTCGCACTCGAATTCGTACCGGTGAGTACTTCGCGAGCAATCGGATTTGAGATTTTGCTCTGCCTATCAGTTAGGGGCCAGAGGCTCTTTTTTTTCACAGGTCAAATCCGGCTGTGTAGATTATGATCGATTTGATTGCATGGACATTAACCCGTTTATCTTGCATCTCTTGTTTAGTCACATTCTAGAATGTTCGAAGGCGTCTGCTTGAGCAGCTCAACTTGCTATGGGGCGGTGAAGAATCGGTTGATTGGTTGTCTATCCGCTCAGTTCATGTGGTCGGCAGAAATCATGAGTACATGAATCATGCTCATGAGAACTCTACATCGACTGGTTTGCCCTGTTCATCACGTTTGACTTCGTACAACCAGAGTTTGCATGTGACCTTGAGGTCATCTAATATCTTATTGGCGTCTTAGGCTGAGGACTTTGGCACAGCCAGAATGAAATCTGATACTCTCCTGGCGTAGACATCCCAGTGACCTTTGGCATGGTCAATTGTGACAGTGTCCTCGATTTCCACTTCGCCTATCCTTTTTGCAGGTTGGCCTTTCGTCTTCGGGTCAAATACAATTACATCAGGCCATATCCGATCATCATCGTTTCCTATGTGACGAGTTTTCTTGTCAGTGTAATTCTTTGCTATCTCGTATCCATTGTCCTTGGCGAATCGGCTGAAACCCTTCCTTTCAGCTAACCGATCAACAAGCCAGTCATGCACTGATTGAGGCATTTTGGCTCACTCATTCTATTTTGACCGACTCAATCCTAGAAAACCCAAATGACTATGAGGCCAATAAAAGCTAGTGTGATTCAACGGCAAGAAACGTGACGAGCCCGGGTCGCTCGGATACTGCGTCCAATGAAAGTTGGATTGAATTCCTTCGCAGAACTAAACGGTTTTCCATGCAGTTCCGCTTTGTCCAGCCGGTGGCCATATTTCCAATTTCGAATGCGTAAGGTTTGCAAGGTAGGGCGGACATTTTCTAAGGCAGCAGCTTCGGAAGATGGTGACTATGAAGCCCAGTAATGGCTGGAGCTACGGAACAGACGTCCACAAGCTGATATCCCATTTGAACAGGATTGTATTAGAGTCTCACGAGACGATTACGATCTGTGCTCCTTGGTTCTACACTAACAGATCAACATCCTGGGTGAATGAGTTACTCAACAACTTGAAGAGCGCGATAGAAAGAGGCGTCAAAGTCAACGTCTTCTTGCGTGCGGATTCCGCCAACGGTAAGACCTTTGCATTTCTGAAGACATGGGGAGCAAGGATTTCCCTCGTCAAGAATCTGCATCAGAAAATATTCTCTAACGAAAAAGAATTGATTCTCATGACGGCTAATCTAACGGATGCGGCTGAGAGACAGCAAGAGAGTTACGTCATGCAGAACGCTGACGCTCCAGAAATACTGCGAGTAATGGGTGAATTGAAAGAAGACCTCGCTCACGCGAAACTAGGTGACGAGGAAGTGGTAGAATACCTCAGCAATGTGTTGCCTGCGTTATTCCGCCAGATTGAACAAATTTCTGATTCTACTAGTCCGTCTGACCTTGGGTTTGCGGACATTCTGGCGGATAAGTGGGAGACTCTGCACGATCAAACTAGACGATATCTAACGACTGGCCAGAGAATTGAATTATTCCTTTTGAGAGAGGGTGATAGCAACTCTGAAGCTACCGACTTCGCCCCCGCGATCCTGGAATACGCAAAGGCACTTGAGAATGAGCTTGAGCGAAAGATTTTCCACCCGTTTAAGTTGACGGGGCCGGAACTAAAGCAAGTATCGAGTCAGGAAACTGACATCAAGATCCGAGGAGCTCTAGAGATGCTTGGCGCTTACATAGCTGAAAATAAGCCGCTTACAATGGGTCAAATGGCCCATCTCTTGAAAGCATTGTCTTCGATATCAAACACATTCAGAAACTATCTCGATCAGCGACTGCAAGACGAAAACGATTTCTTTCATGTCTTTGATTTCCCTGCGAAACTAGAAAAATTCAACTATAAATGGCGGACGAAAGCAGCTCATCCACACCCATTAAATTCGGAAGATTGCAAACAGTGCAGAGACTACCTGCTGCGTGAACCCATCAGGCTATTATTGTACCTGACAACACAACTGACATAGAGTCGGCATCTATGTAACATACACGGACGCCTAGTCCGATCGGATGTCTTCCATTGCCGGGGGAGAGGATTTAGCTCGGCGCAACTTAGGCAGAACCGAATCGAATCACTTTATCTCTCTGCATAGCTGACAGGAATCTCATACCTTGGGTTGTTCTTTCCCGCAAAACCTGCAGAAAGAGGCATCAAGAGGGAGTTTTGCACCGCAAGAGACACAGAAAACATGCTTCGACTTATCTTGAGTTGGTTTCTCAGGTTCGTTTGATACGTCTGTCGAAACATCACGCTCTTCCTTCAAGCTTTGCTGTAACAACTTCAAAGCACGAACAATATTTCTATCCGATCCATTGGTGGCGAACCTAATGTCTCCGTTAGATTGGAGTAGAATTTGCACGTCCATCTTCTGCATGTTATAGACCAATACAGGTCCTTCTCGCCTCCCTCTGTCGTAAAGATAGAAAGGGTTGGTGGATCCTTGGTAACTTGCTTTATTCAAGTAACCTGCGACTTTCATCAAATCTATCCTCTTGAACATCCCAAGAGGAATCCTAGCTGTGCCCTCTATTGCAAAAAAGAAAGGAGCAAACAAGTCTCTAGACAATAACCCGTGATCGCTCAATACTCTCCCGTAATCCGCAATTATCCTTAGTGTGTCGGCTACGGGTTTCGATCCGAACACCACTAGAATTCCATTTTCATATATCCCAATATTGAATGCTTGATCCTGTATCCGCAGACATTCGACAGGCGTGAGAAACTTTCCATCATAGCGAGCCTTCGCAAATGCCAGAGGGTTCTCTCTTTGCCAATCCGAAAGAAGGGATGCGTCAGGGAATGCTTTCTGAAGTTTGGGCAGCGGATTTGGCTCGAACAGACAGTTGGCAGCTGATCTGCTCACGCCGATGTTGAAAAGTTTGTACTCTTCGGAATAATTGTCCGCGATTGGAACATAATGCGCAATGCTGTTGACGTATGAGTTGCAACTTTCGCATGTCGACCCCACTACAACGCTTGCCTTGCATCTTGGACATACCGAATTTTCGTTCATAACTCCATTCCTAACCTAAAGATTTACGACTATCACAACGAACATACTAGAGTTTGGGCTGTTCCTTTCCACATGATGCGCAAAACGACGCATCTATAGGGATTCTCTTTCCGCATCCCACGCAAAAGACAAATTCCGACCGACCCTCTTGTCTCCTTTCACGCCCTGCTATAGTATCCACCGAAACGTCACGACCTTCTTCCAAGCTTTCCTGCAACAACTTCAGCGATCGGATTATGTTGGACTCTTCAATGTTTGTGGCGAATTGAACCTCGCCGCTAGCTTGCAACCAGATCTGAGCATCCATGGCTTTCATATTGTAAACCAACGAAGGGCTTTCCGCAGGATTGTAACTAGCGTGAACCAAGAAGCCTACAGCCCTCAGCAAGTCTATTCCACCGATTTCCCGCAGCGGTATCCTTGCAGTGCCTCCTATCTCAAAGAAGTGGGCAGCAAACAAGTCTCCGGAATACAAACCGTGACTTCTTAGCGTTCTTGCGTAATCAGCTACTAAGTTTAGAACGTTCGCGACAGGGCGAGGCCCATGAGCTATCAGCTTTCCGTCACTTAAAATCGAAACCAGAAACTCTCCATCCTGTATACGTAACCCATCTGACGGCGACATGAATCCGATGCTGCCCTTCACAAACCTAGATCGAGCGAATGATAGCGGGTGATCTCTTTCCCACTCAGAAAAGAGTCGTCCTTTTGGAAAGGCTTTCATGAATTCATGTAAAGGATGCGGTTCAAAGAGGCAATTTGCCGTGGAGAAATTCACAAGGATCTTGAATTTTTCGAACTCTTCGGAACGCTCCTTTGAGATTGGTTCATAGGACAAAACGCTGTAGACATGCGACTTACACGTATCACAAATCGACCCTGGCGAAACAGGGCTCTTACACCTCGGACAGGTCTGTCGGTTACTCAAACGCACGCCCGCCCCGCACGCAGCAAGCTCGAAGAGCTATTCGCAAGAATAAAAGCGGCAAGTGATTCAATTTAACACTTTGTATCGAATGTTTGATTTAACAAAAGCAATCGAGATAGAAGATTTCTCGCTTTGCATGTGAACAGCTTAGTCTCCTACCACGACCGCTTTCTCCCACGAGGATTAGGATAAGTTCTCGACATCGAGTTGAGCAAGCTTCACCTTAACGAGTCCAGAGACGAATCTTGCGTAGAGTGGTCTAGCCAGTTAACGAACTTATCATACTCGATCTCCATTTCCTCGTCGAAGGGCTCTGATGATGACAGGGTGAAGCTGCTCCCCGATTCCGATTTAATGTCGATCAGCTCCTTGAGGTCGGTGAATGATTTTGCGAGGATCACCTTATCCTGCACCTTGTTCACTTGGGTGGCGTCGACAACTTTTCCGTGGTCAAGTATCTCTTGCTCCCACTTGTAGTACTGCTTTGGCGGCTGGTTTTGATTTTGGTCGATTGCTCTGCAGCCTCGTGTTACCGTTTTCGGCCCAACCCGTTTCGGCGCGAACTGCGCAGTGTCGCTAGTGCCTCGACCTCGACTGTCTCTCAGCTTTCGCATAATTCAACAGCTCCCGCCCTTTTTGGCGGCGCACGGATAAATGTCAAAGGGTCTTCGTGAATTTTTCATGAACTGCCGCCCGCGGTTGAAATAGCGCCGGATAACGTTTCGAGTGATTGTTCTCCCGTAAGCGAGGTTACAATAGACCCGCTTGTCCCAATTATATAGAACATAGGTACAGAGTTTACACCATATTCGCTGAATATCGTTCCAGAGGAGTCGTAAACATATGTCCAGTTGGTTCCGTACTGGCTTATGAAAGCCGCTTCATCAGATGCACTTGCATTGTTCCAAGGGCCCGATACGGATACGAACCCTACATTACCGCTGCCGTACTTTGAGTACAGAGTATTCAGGATAGAAGCCATGTTTTGACAATGTGGGCTCCAAGGTTCCATGAATTCCAAGAGTACAACCTTTCCTCGCAATGACGATAACGCCAAAGATTGACCAGTTAGTCCGTTAGCACCTACGATGGGTAACGTGAAATCGAGAGCTGTACTGAGTTGGGACGAAGACAAAGTTGTAGAATACGATTGCTGAGT
>CAYWMG010000461.1:0-1818 GCA_964459245.1 uncultured Candidatus Bathyarchaeia archaeon | reverse complement strand
GAAGTCGCAGTATCTCTTATCTTATCGAGAGAATCGAGCGCAGTATTTACTGCTGTATCGAAGCCAATCGTAGTATCAGTGCCTGCCAGGTCGTCATCAATGGTTGCAGGAATACCTATGACTGGAATACCGCTTGCTTCGTGAAGTTTGCAGCCTGCTCTCATTGAACCATCACCGCCAATAACCACTAGACCTTCCAGGTGATTCTCTTTCAGAACCTCAGTCGCCTTTGATATTCCCTCTGGAGTCTTTATTTCATCAGCGCGGGCGGTTTTCAGAAAAGTTCCTCCTAAGTGAATTATACCGCTGACAGCTCTTCCATCCAAAAATCTTGATTCATTCGCCAGTATCCCTGCAAATCCCCTTTCGAAACCGATCACCCTGAGACCGTTGGCCGTGGCTTTTCTCACGGTTGCTCTGACAGCCGCGTTCATTCCAGGCGCGTCTCCGCCGGTTGTTGCAACCCCAATTAAGTCCACATTTGCTCACACTTCAACGCACTAGAAGTGCCTTAAACTTTAAGGAAGAGCGAAAAGTTGGAATAGGCCCACCCCCGGTCCGAATTGAACTTATTCTAGAGGCAAACATGTAGATTATCGGCTAGTACCAGAGATTAAGCGATTCATGAGCCATACATGATTTGTCCAAATGTCCGCAACAACAACAATTTCATGCAGATCTTACCAAAAACTCGCATTTGTTATTGCCTTCTCTCCAAGAAATGCTCGTACTGACCTAGATGGAAAACAACCACAGACACTAGTTCGTTGATGAATCATATGATGGCTCAGTATTTCGCCGATGATGAAGACGTCGGTATGTAATTCACATACCGTCCTATACCTGCACAGGTTTATCGTGACTCTCGAATAAAACGATCGAAGTAGTAATCCTATCAGTGAAAGTATAATGGCTATAGAGGTTTTCAACGAATTAGATGAGGATAACGTTCCACGTATCGAAGATCCAAAGTTCCTGCTCCAAATCACAGAAGAATTGGTTAGAAACATCCCCCTTTTCCAAGCGATTGTGTCTGAATGGCAACAGCCTCATGCCAACGAGCTTTACAGCCCAGCGTGGGAACTCGATCTTTGGAAGCAGACACTCAAAGAGCTCTTCGGCGCGGCTTACGGGGGAATCGAAATGAAAGTCGAATCCAAAATCGCAGGGCTCAAAATGGCCACTCGCTCTCGATCAGAAGACACGTCAACATTCAAGGATGAGTGTTCAAACGACCAGCTACCTGACTTGCCTCAATTGGCTAAGAATGAGCAAAACAGACGCAACCAAGAACTACTAGATGATGTGATACATGTGATGCTATTGCTTCGTCGCTACCTTAGGAATTTTGAGACGGCTGCTGATACATCGCCTTGGGGATAAAGTATTCAATTCTCTTCTCTCATAGTCTTTGCAAGTTGTTCAATAAAGCGTTCGAAGGTAACCTAGAGTAACAAACCGGTTGATCGATAGTGATTTTTAAAAAGGAAATTGGTTGTGGCGGAAAGAGTTGTACTGAAATATTGAAAATTACATCGCCTGATAATAGGCATACTTCTGTTACGTTAGAAAAACCAGAGGGCGTTTCGATAGCGCGCGAGTATGAATGTACAAGAGGGCATGTCACGAAAGTCTTCTGGTATAATGAACCTAGGACCGTATTTGATGTCTGGGGCTGATTTAGGTACCTAATGGTCATTACTCGCATTCTATTTTTTCGTTAGCCACTTGATTAGTGTCATTTTGTGCGGACGTTTCTGAAAACCGTCTTGCTCCCTAGGGCAAGCGCGTGAGCTAAGGTTGATCTTATTCACAGTT
>CAYWMG010000460.1:0-6032 GCA_964459245.1 uncultured Candidatus Bathyarchaeia archaeon | reverse complement strand
TTCAATTGGACGAAGCGTCGCAATAGACCTCGATCGGTCAACATGCCAATCGGCTTATCACCTTGAAAGACTGCAACCGCTGTGACATCCCTACTGTTCATGAGCTTGCAAGCATCAAGTATCGTGGTGGATGCACCTACCCTAACCACCCCGGTCGACATCACATCTCTAACTCTTACCAAAAACTCACCGATACCCACTCAGTCTCCTCGCGCGCATAATTTGAACCGTTCGTTTCACGTTCTAAGTAGATACGCTGGTGAAAGTGCGCTATAGGACAAGACTACAAGAAGTGAGAGCGAACATAAGCTATTACTGTTTGATTGAAATATGAACAGAACTGACTAGACGTGAAGTACAAGTATATTGTATTGACCAACACGACGATCGGTTCTTTCATGTCTCAACTCGACTCCAACATTGTGCTGATCTCACTTCCCACGATCATTCGAGAGCTACCAGGCACAACCACTATCGACGCCATATGGGTCATAATGGGTTACATGCTTGTGTCAGCAACATTGCTCCTTACCTTCGGTCGACTCGCAGATATTTACGGCCGCGTTAAATTATACAACCTTGGTTTTGCAGTATTCACAGTCGGTTCAGCCTTATGTAGCGTTGCGCCTACCGGAAGTATCCTAGTGTTCTTCAGATTAATTCAAGGAGTAGGGAGCGCCTTGATTTTCTCCAACAATGCAGCAATTTTGACGGATACTTTTCCTGCTGAGGAGAGAGGGCGAGCTATCGGGATCAATCAAGTACTAGGGATTAGTGGTTCAGTGGTCGGTCTAGTGGGTGGTGGGGTTCTCACTGCTGCACTAGGCTGGCGATCTATCTTTTGGATCAACATACCCGTCGGAATATTCGCTACAAGCTGGGCCTACAAGAAACTCAAAGAGTTAGCAAAGATACACAAGGAATCTTTGGATCCGTTCGGCAACGGGCTTTTCGCGGTCGGATTATCCATCTTCTTGATAGGCCTGACATTTGGAGCGACAACTGGTTACACCTGGCTACAAATACTCATGATGCTTTCAGGCTTAGCAATGCTGGTTCTATTCATTTGTGTAGAAACAAAAGTACGAAGTCCGATGATTGACGTCAGCCTATTCAAGATCAAAGCTTTCTCGTCAGGAATGATTAGCAATTTACTCGCATCTATCGCGAGGGGAGCAGTCTCGTTGCTTCTCGTCTTCTACTTTCAAGGAGCCTTGCTATTAGACGCGTTGACAGCTGGTATTCTGATAATTCCGTTTTCAATCGCATTTATCAGCCTTGGCCCTCTTAGCGGTTACCTATCTGACAAGTATGGAGCGAGGTCATTCAGTACCGGTGGTCTTCTAATCTCCGCAGTAGCATCATTATGGTTCGCTCTCCTACCAGCCAACGCTCCATACGATATTTTCGTGCTACCAATGATCCTCATCGGAATAGGAGCAGGAATGTTCGTCGCACCAAATATTGCTTCAATAATGAATGCATCACCGGTGAGCAGACGTGGAATCGCAGCCGGCATGTCATCCACAATGATAAACACTGGCTTCCTATTGAGCATGGGTATCGCTTTTGCAATGTTGGCCACCTCAATGCCTACGGCTACATTACAAGCAATCTTCGCGGGGCTGCCGATCGCCGCCAACGAACTGAACCAGAACCTCTTCATGGACGCAATTCACAGAATATTCCTTCTGCTAGCAGCAATTAATGTGATCGCGGCAGTGGCATCATCACTCAGAGGCCCCAAGCCCTGAAACCCATTCACTGAGCATGGATTAGGCTGAACGGTTATCTATCACGCAATCAAAATAGTATAACATGGTTCTGGTCGCGAAAGATATCCTAGAAAAAGACTTCCTGTCACTGAAAGGAGACACAACCCTCTTTCAGGCTGCTCAAGAGATGAAGACGAGTCATCACGGTTTCGTAATCGTCGAAAACAACGAAGGACAACCGAAAGGCATAGTCACAGAATGGGATATCCTATCGAAGGTAGTGGCGGAAGCAAAGGATCCCAAGAATGTCAAACTTGAAGAAATCATGACAAAAGGTCTCATTACCATCAAACCAGATATGGGGATAGACGAACTTTCGCTCTTCATGTCCGTTAAGGGGATTCGAAGAGTACTTGTGGTCCGTGATGGAAAGATATTAGGAATTATAACGTCACGCACTGTACTCGCAAGGTTGAAAGACTATGTTGACAGAGTCTCAACCCAAATCGCAAGACTCCATCTCCCGACATTATAGATCGAAACTAAAACGGAAGAGAATCGGAACCGTTCTAGTCGAATCCAAGAATGATGAGTAGCCCTATTACTGCTAGAAACTCAACGAATGCCCCCATCCAACCTATAATGAAGATGATGACGAAGAGAGTTTGCGCGTCCAGTCTGATCAGAGAGACAAACTGGGCTGCGAGCTGAGGAGGCAACAGTTCGGGAAAAATTATCCTAGAGATTGTGCTAAGCATTGACGTAACTATGAATGCTTCAATCAGCCCTACTACGATGCTTAGCCCTAGTGCCCCGAGAATTTTTCTGGAAATTCCAGATCCCATTTGAATCCCTAAAACCAACCTTGATTGTTCAATATATCCACGTATCATTCAGTCTTGAGTAGCGATACTTCAGGTTCGTCAGCTCCAACTATGGAAATTCTCACCGCTCACGGCCACATATCATATTAGGTTGATCGTAATGCCTGATGCTCCCATGTCTCTGCTGCCCTAAACGTTCTCACCCTTTGTAAATAATGCCTGTTATGAAGCTGCTGTCGTCAGATGCGAGGTAGCGTACGGTACACCCAAAATGACTTTCACACGCCTTCCGTACTGTATTGGTCCACTTAGCATCAGATTTTTGGGAAAATGTGTTTGAGAAATTTGCGTTTGAATGGATGAACATTGCTCGCTATAAGCTCGGTTAGAAGGTAGTAGCTTGTTTCGAATTCAGCTAGAGAGTTGTTTCTGAATTTCAACACATGTACCTGCCCAACCGGGTTCTCCCAGACCTTATCCCATGCCGCGGCAGTTCCACCAATTCCACGTTCACGGTTTCGACTTTCTAACTCATCCTTTTCCACAACTAATACAACCAACAGTCTTGTGACGCCTTGAACTTTCGTGTCGAGAAGGATATGACGTGTGGAGTTTAGGGGAGCAGTAGAGTCGATTACCACACTGCGTCGGCTTCTGAGTATTAAGTCGCGTAGAGTAGTTATTGTGTTGTAGACAAGTTCTTCATCTCTGGGAGGTTGATCAGGTCCGAAGTACATGCTTCTCAACTCATCGACGTTTAGGCGCACAAAATCATGGTTTTCAGAAATGAGCCGTTGGGCTAACATCGTCTTCCCTGACCCTGGGTATCCGCTAAGCACAAGATTCCAACGCTGCATTGCTTCTCAAGATAGGTCTTCTGTAGATCGAACCGAAAAAGTTACTTTTTGGCGTTGACTTATGAATAACTTTGCGACGTAACAATTGGCTGGTCAACATTCGGTTAGAACGTTAGTCTACCATAGACCATGCTGATGGCTGTAGCTAAACGAACTGTACCTCGGAGCTGGATTGTGCGCACGTATGCCTTTGTTCAGGCGTAGCCGATTATCATATCCTAATACGTCCCATTTTACGTCAGAATTATGTGAGCGGCATGTTTCCAATTTCGCTTAAAAATATGGTAAAAAATAAAGTCTTTTATCCATATGGCCATATGTTCTGTCGAGCGATTGGTAGATTCTAATGAGTTTAGGATTCTGACGAGTGGAATGGTTTGCTAACTAGAGAGCCGCATGTCGAGATTCAGAACGTCGTGGCTACGGGTAACCTAAATCAAAAACTAAATCTCTTTTCTATACTCAAGTTGACCCCAGGCGCAGTATACGATCCGCAACGCTTCCCGGGCCTCGTCTACAGGCTGAAAAGGCCAAAGTCCACAACTCTACTCTTCACCTCAGGCAAACTGGTATGTACGGGCGCCAAATCTGAGAGGTCAGCCAGGACTGCAATCAATAGAATTGTGAAGGAACTAAGAGGTCACGGAATAGTGATTGTCAGAGATCCAGTAGTTAGCATCCAGAATATAGTAGCCACAGGCGATCTAAAAGGTACACTCGATCTAGAGGTTGCTGCACTTTGCTTAAACAGGACGATTTATGATCCAGAACAATTTCCAGGTCTCATCTACAGGTTAGATCAACCAAAAACTGTATTCCTGATATTCACCAACGGAAAACTAGTAATCACTGGCGCAAAGAAGGAAATTGAACCCGTAGTGGCTGCGGAGAAACTCCAAGATATCCTAGAGAAGAATAAACTCATAACTTACAATTCGCTAAGTGAACAAAATCTGGCCGGCCCACCGGCAAAGATGATCGAATTAGTATCCGCCCAATCTGCAGCAGACCAAGCCTGTGGGTGACCGTCGTCGTGACTCGTTTAGTGTGTGCACACCACCAAAAGTGGGAACGTAATGATTAGATTGTGATAAATATATACGTAAATAATGAGAAAACACGAGTATATACAGATGGCATAAGTAATCGAGTTAAGTTAGCATGCGTGAACAGATATGGCCCTCAGACCTGCCGTTGGTGAGGCAGCGCCGGATTTCGAGGGCCCCACCTCCAACGAGAGCCACTTTCGTTTGAAGGATTGTGTTGGAAGGAAGAACGTGGTCCTCTACTTTTATCCCAAATATTACAACCTTTGTTGTGATATCAAAAGTTGTCCACCTACAACATGCAGATTCAAAGACCGCCTCCAGCCGGTGAGAGCGCAGTGGACAGAAGTTGTAGGCATTAGTGCAGACACTTTGGAATCTCACAAAGCCTTTTCCAGAAAACACTCGTTGAACTTCCCGTTGATTAGCGATCATGACAAGGCGATCTCAAGATTGTATGGAGTTTTAGGTGAGGATGGGTCGGTAGCAGATAGAGTGACATTCATAATAGACAAGGAAGGTAAGATTACTAAGGTATTTGCGAAAACCGACATCACAAAACGCACTCATGAAGTTGTTGCTGCGCTAAAGCAGCATCCGTTTCACAAAGCCAAATTTCAAAACTCTTAGAACTCCACTTCCTTTTCATTACAATTCAAGCCTGAATCTAGGCTATGTCAGAATAGTGGGCAGCCACTCGCTTAATTGGATGTGGCCACGTGTAGCCAATTCGATTACAACATTTTTCAAACGTTCTAGACTTGAGAAGCTTACAATATGTGCTGACCGTTGATGACGCTTTCCTCAATGCTTGCGGTAACGAGTTCTTGCGATGGTAACGGTAAATCAGGTGCCCTAGCCGCAGCAGTCTTGATCAATTTTGCGATCAAATCAGGGATTGGAGTGTGCATATTCACATCTAACCCAACTATCACAATAAATCCATCAAGGCGGCTGAACACGAATACACTCTTGTCAAACCTTACTAGTACCGATGATATTGCTCCGAGGACAGAGTTAGCCTTTTCAAAACCGTTGATCGTGAGTTGAGGAGCGAGTGTCATGAAATGGCGTATGACCTCGGCGTTAGAGTATAGTTTGACTCCTTCCCGAAAACTGGAATGCATTAGATTATTTTGATCATCAACTATTCCAACGAAGAGAATTCTGTGGTCAAGGGTTAGAAGATTGTTGCAAAATCGTTCATAATTCATCCACTCTCACCTACCACAAGCCTGAGGCGCACCGCATTCTATGCTTTGATGATGATTCACCAAAGATAGCTCATGTATGAATGGACGTTATAGATCATATATGTTTACGATCAATAGAATACGCGCTAAACGGCTCGTAAATATTGTAATTAGCCCTATGGAACCAGCTGAGAATTATTACCGTCGGTATCCGAGGGTGAATGGATTCAAGTGTGTGCCGCTTGTGAATATCGCGTGGGATTTGACACGCGCAATCGATAATCGTGCACGCCACTATTTGGTCTGGCGTTCGCAAGCGCTGATTATCAGAAATGGATCGATCTCCATGAATGCTCTCGCCACATCACTAGGAGAAGGTTTGGAAACCATCGCGCGC
>CAYWMG010000459.1:0-17706 GCA_964459245.1 uncultured Candidatus Bathyarchaeia archaeon | reverse complement strand
TCAAGTTTTCACGTCACAGGGTCCAGACTTTACAAACGATTTTCCTTTGATTTTCTACATCTGGCTTTTGGCTCCAACAATTGGAGACGTTAAGTGGCTCTACTTCGGTTTCGCGCTTGCGGGCACAATGGCATCCTACTTTGCAGTGTACACAGTAACTAGACAGAGTTTAGTGGCCGCTTTATCAGGCGCTTGGATGGCATACTTTCTAAGAACAGAACTTTATCTGATGCTTGATTATTGGCCGATCCCAGTTTTCTTGATTGGTTTAGCTTTCTTTCTTATGAATCGTCATCTACCCGCTGCGATAGCAATCGGTGCCGCAACGCTTCTCAAAGAGGTTTTCGCCCCGTTCATGTTGATTGCGTCAATATACTACCTGCTGGCCAGCAGGAAAGAGTGGTGGCCGCCTGTTTACGATTGCGTGAGAAGGAAGTATGACCTCATGAGGAAAAGGTATGATCTATTGAGGAGGCATGATCCCATGAGGAGGTATGATTTCGTGATGCGTAGAGAAACAATGAGGGGACGTCGGCATATGGAGAACCGAAAGACCAAGCTAGCACTAGTGTGGATTGTAGTGACGAGTGCCGTGGGTTTCATGTACATCCTCAATGACATCGCATCGCGCGAAGGAGGGGGTCTTTTACTATCTGGCTTTATTCAAACGCCAGCTACAAACATGCTGGGGTTTGAGCCTGGAGTCCTCTGGTTGCTATTCACCGAGGACTATTTCACTAGGCCCCCAATTCCGGTCATTTTGGCGGTTGCGTTGGCCTTGGTTGGCATGGCATTCCTGGATAAGGATCAGAGTATCATAACGTATTTGTCCTTTGCACAGTTGCCATTGCTGATCGCAATGGGTGTGGTCACCACCGAGCCAGGGTTGACCATTGCAGTATGGAGGACATGGACCAATGTGCCATCGCGCTGGATTGCAATGTCGATCACAATGGTCAATCTCTTCTGGCTCGTCGCCCCATATGCGCTTGCCAAACATATCTACCGCTGGGGAGTTTTGCGCTGCGAAAAAGCAGCCTACGGGATTTCTTGAAGAGAGGCATAGAACTATCATTCCTAGACATGCTGATCTTGAATAATCACCCAACTCATTTGGAAAGATTGAATTACTAGACTGAGCGAATGGATGAAGAAATTCACAGTAAATCATGTGGGGATTCGGACGTAAAGTTTCTACTCAGGACTCGTCGTATGAGCATCATGTAATCCTGATATGATTAGCCAAAAATATTTGTCGTCGATACAACATGGGTTGACCGCGTTTCGATAGCAAACCGCTTTAGCGCATCGATGAGTCCTGACTTGAAAACGTTCGTCTTTTTTCCATACATAAGTTTCAGTGTATTACCTCGCCAACATGATGCCCTCTGCTTTCCGGGTGGGTACGCTCGACGAATAGGTATATGAGCAGAAGGTAACTTTCATTGTTGAGACCGGAGAATTCTAATCTCATTGTTAGGATTGTGGGTGTGTCGCGTCATCGTCTCTCATGGTGGAATGCGTCACTTACTAAGGGTTGATTAGATTTCATGGGCGAACTGTCTCGACGGGTTTGGCGTTTGGTGCTTAGACGAGCGTTCATGTATCTTCTGGTTGGATTTTTGTTAGTGTTGACGATTCCATTGTTCCACGTGCCTGTCACTGCGCAGTCTACGATGAGTCAGAATCTGATTCGCAACGGAGACTTTAGCAACGGATTAACCGGTTGGACAATTGGAGTTATCAAGCCAAGCAGCTTTGCTGGATACCCCAAATGGGGAATATTCAACAGTACTCCTTGGCGTCCTCAAGTGAAGCCATTTGCATTCCTGGATGTGCCTGGTGGTGCGGAGGCCTACTTAGAGAGCGATCCATTCACATTGCCATCAAGTCAGGAGGGAGGTTGGGCGTTGACCGCCACTATATGGGGTATGCATGATCCCACAATTGTGCAGGTTCAGATAAGATCGCAGATGGGCACTTATACGCTTGACAGTTTCGAAGCATCTAAGGTTGAGCTGGGCGAACAGCCTGCGATGAAGTACTATTTTGTACCCGCCAACTTTACCAACCATGCGATCGCGGTGTGGTTTACTTGTGAAGGGGTCAATCCTGATGAAGCGCATGGAGTTTACTGCGGTTTCGATAATATCGCGGTGACTCCTAGTCAAATTGCAGCCGCAACTCGTACAGTCGCAGTCGGCCTGTCTGAGTCCAATTTGGAAGGTTGGGCTGCATTGTTTTTTGTCGGTATCGGTTTAGTTCTGTTGTTTTTCCGTAGAAGATTGTATTCGTATCGTAGGTTTGTGGATGAACGTTTCGTCAACGTTCTCATGCTAATTTTGCTAATAATTATATTAAATGTGAAGATTTGGATTGCGTTCCAGTACAGGATTGGAATATGGGATGGTTACTCATATCTTCTTAACGCTAGAAGGTTCCTTTACGGTTTTGACCCATACGTCTTCTTCGAGATACTGCGGCCTCCACTTGTGCCTTACTTGATAAATTTGGCTTGGAGTATAACTGGCGAGAACATTTACGTCGCTGAAATAATGCAGCCCATTTTTGCTGTCGCAGGAGCAGGAGTATTATATTCTCTCTTGAAGAGGATGTTCGGCTACGAGCCTGCGTTAATAGCATCCTTATATTTGCTTTCTATTCCTGAACTCTTTCTTACGACGAATCTAATACTCGTGCATGGCGAAGGACTATTTCTCATCACTGCTTCTGTTTATCTCCTCTGGCGCGCAGTTAAGGGTGACGAAGAGTTTTACCCTGCCGCAACGGGAGCATTGGCGCTAGCAACCTTAGCTCGTTACACGAGCCTTGTATTCGTCGTATTTTTTGCATTAGTCTTGGCGGCACATTACAGGGAACCACTTAAGGCCTTCTTCCACAGGCAGAAACCGGAGCAGGCTCAATCGTATCTCTGGGTCAAGGTCTCGTTTCTCGTGTTTGCGGCAATCTGGATTCCGTGGCTCTTGTGGAATGTAGCGAACGTTGGAGGGAATCCGTTTGCAAGTTTGGAAGCGGGTCTTCTTGCCAGTAATCCTACTGGTACGCAATTGTATTTTTACATCGTGAACTTGCCGGTCTTCTTAGGAATCCCAGCCACCGCACTGTTCCTAATTGGATTGATAGATAAGAAACGCTTCAGGGACAAAGCACGCCTTATGCTGCTGCTTTGGATAGGCGTCTTCTTCGTATCATTAAGCGTCCTATCAGATCGCCAAACACGATTCTATATTGAGTGGGCACCGCCACTAGCGGCATTCGTCGCTCTTGGGGTTAGCAGGCTTCAGGAAAAACTGCCGTCCAAAGCGAAGGTTCTCGGTTGGGTGCTTATCTTCATCTGGTTAGGTGGAACCTATGCAGTTGCAATCAATACATCACTTTACACTAGTGCATTCTCCCTCAGTAACCAGTATGGCTTTATCAGGAACTATGACGAGTTCATGCACGTCGTAGGTTGGGTTGACTCACACACGAATCATACAACAATAGGCGCCACGGACATAGGGCCCTTTCTAAGTTACTATTCAAATCGACTCTTCTATGACATGGCTTGGATAGCACAAGAATCGAGCGCGCGAGGAATTACTATGGTTCAATTCATGAAGCAGGTAGGAGTCAAGATGATCGTAGTTCGATCAGACTATATCAATGCGGTGAATTTGTACACGTATAATGACTTGATTCTAATACAGTCATTTCCGGATTACCTAATATTCCAAGTCAGCTAAACCGGAGTTAGTTAGGTCTAGACTCTGCACGTTTTAATCTCAGGAATCCATTATAGGGATGCTGTTGGGAGCAATAACGTGCGAGCCACTCGCCTGCTAGCTTTGGTGCCCATCAGTCTTTTTGTCCTTACCATCCTCTTTTGGCTGCTTCCGCCAGGACTCGTCACGCCATTTACTAGCTGGCTATTGATTGAGACTGGTCTAGTATTTGCACTACTTGTATCATATTATCTATCCCGCAAATATCATCTCTCGCGTGAATTTCCTTTCATTTTGGCCGGACTATTCTGTACGTTAGTGATAGTGCTCAGTTATGTAACAATTGAAGTTCAACGACTAGCATTCTTAGTAACCACCATTTTTAGTTCTATCATTTATTATCGACTCAGGATTGAGTTTAAACGGAGAAAGTATACATGAGCTTCGAATTATCTGTTTTTCCAACTTCTGGATTTGAGCTTGTCTTATTCTGGCTTCTCGTAATTGGTCTCGCTACGATTCTAATCAGTGACTTCACTTTCATCCCTTTAGCTTTGATCCATGATCGTTTACAAGAGAATTATCCAGACCCAGTGGAGTACCCACTCGTAACGGTAATCGTTCCCGCGCATAATGAAGAGCAGAACATAGGCAATCTCCTGAACACGCTCCTCGATCAATCCTACTCAAACTTGGAAATCTTAGTGGTAAATGATGGAAGCACGGACAATACAACTCAGATCGTTCGAGATTATAGAAGGCGAGGTGTCCAACTTCTTGATCTCCCACCACCTAACTCTGGTAAACATGCTGCACTCAACTATGGCTTGACAATTGCAAACGGTGAAATCATTGTCTTCATGGATGCCGACGGATTGGTCGAACACACGTGCATAACACGAATGGTCGCTGCCATGCAGAGTCCACATGTCTATGCCGTTGCTGGAAATGTGAAAGTCGCCAACCGCGTAAGTTTGTTCACAAAGGTACAAGCGCTAGAATATATCAGGGACATCAACGTGCCACGCAGGGCCTTTGACCTATTAGATATTTCGATAGTAATTCCAGGTCCTCTGGGTGCCTTCCGCAAATCATACCTCCGCACAGTGGGGTCTTATGACCCGGACACGGTAGCTGAAGACTTCGACACAACTATCAAGGTTCACAAAGCAAGGGACGGGATGTTAGTTGGTGTCAGAAATGTGACCGACGCAGTTGCCTACACGGAAGCGCCTGAACGATTTCGTGACCTAATAAAACAAAGAAAACGCTGGTATGGAGGTATGACTCAAACTGTAATTAAGCACTCTCGTTACAGGTTCGCTGCTGCCCAAGGCACTTACGGTACAGTTGCAGTTCCGTATATCTATCTGACATTGTTCGCGGTTCCGCTGCTGGAACTAGTAATGACATCGATCGGTTTGTGTCTGGCTGTCCTTACAGGTTTCGTATGGTACGTTGTAGCTTTCATCATATACTCGCTTCTCGAAACATTAACCTCATTACTAGCGCTTCGCCTCGACAAGGAGGATCTTCGTCTGATGATTTATTCCCCTCTCTTTGTATTTGGGTATCGTCAATTCTTGGACTTGGTCAGGATCTATGCTTTCTACGAAATATTGCGAGGTCGCATGAAATGGAGTAGATCTGAAAGATACGGAAGCATGCAGGAGAAGGCGAAAACTGCAATTACTCAACCCAGAACCAACGGCTAAATTCTTTACGTAAAATAGTGAACATCGCATGGGGCATTGAAACAATAGTGCAAATCTGGATTATGCAAAGGTCCCACGAATGTCATGTTCAAGTTGCAGGGTGTCACGATACATTAGCGCCATGCTTTTCTACGCGAAAATATACAATGATACGAGAAGAAACCGTTGGAGTCAGTGCTGCAGCTTAACAAGAACGAGTGGGAAGCCTTTCTTGAAGAGTTCTCTGAACTTACTAAGAAATATGAACTTCTTCTAAGTAAGCTAGACCTCGCCGAGATCACGATCGAGGGCAATCGAGAAAGGTCCAAGCAATTAACTGCGAACAGCGGTGAAGCTTTGAAGCAAATTAGGACAGCACTGGAAAGGCTCTGCAAAGAGACGGAGGATGCATTGAATGAGCCAGAATGAAGAACCTAAAGCAGAACTCATAATCGTAGGAGATGACTGGGAACGATTTCTCTCCTCCCTAGAGACATTCATGAGCCTGCATCAGAAGACTATTCAAAGATTGAAGGAACTTGGCCTTCGTAACAAAGCCCTGAGACAAGAACTCCGTGACGCTATTAATCTCCCACGAGCAAAAGAGGAGCCTGCGAGCCGAGTTGTTGTTCAAGAACCTTTCGAGCCCAGTGTTAATCGGCCGATTGAGAGCACGGAAACTGCTGTTCCAGATCACGCCGAGACGAGCCTTAATCGATTAGTTAAGAGCACGGAAACTGCCGTTCAGCCTATCAAGAATAGGCTAAAAGTTCTCAGCAATCTTGCTCAAGTCGTACGTTTCCCATCACCTCGAGCGTCGCAGACGTGGAATTTACCAACGCCCTTCGCATCCTGTGAGAAGTGTGGCCGTCAAATTAAACGGGCTAGTAGATTCTGTGAGGGTTGTGGCGGAGACTTCGGCGCTATGATGTGTTCTTGTGGCCGCGAGTTGAACCCCGGAGATAAATTCTGTGACCATTGCGGTCGCACAGTATGAGAAGGTTGGTTTATTCCGAAACTCGTTTTTCAGTCTCTCTCAGCAGCCGTGCCATCGTATCTCTCGCTTTGCGGAGCGTATCGTCTGTTTGACGCGTGCTGACGTTGAGGTTTGCCTCCATAGACTCAAGCTTCTCTTTTGATATTTGCAATTCATCACGTAGCTGTTTATTCAATCTCTCAAGAGTATCAATTGTTTCGACGAGTTTCTGCGAACGTTCAACAAGCGCTTGGTTTTCCGATACGAAAGCTTCAAATTCTTTCCGATTTATCGTGACTCGCTCGGACATTTGCCAATCCTCCACCATTAGGTTACTTATTACGTAAATGCCTAACTACTCGCCATTAAGTGTTTCATCTTCTCGCGGGCTCTGCGGATGATTTCATCCTCTTCTGTTGGCTGTACCTTGTCGGGTGGTTTAGGCTGTAGCACTTGTTCCGCTCTTGAGCGAGCTTGGCGCAACAGTTCATCTGCAGAATTAGACTCTTCAGGTGGAGTTTTCTTCTCCAATGATGATATTGTTTGTTCGATTAAAGCAGCCACTGGTGACTCTACTGGTCCACTAGTCCTCAACACTTCAGGAGAATCTCGTCTCCTAGCTTCAGCCGTACTCGATTCTTGGAGACTGGCAGTTAGTTGACTGTATGGTTCAGTTGGCGGAATGGCTGCCAAAGATTCTGATTCAATGATTCCTGAAAGTTTCCTAGTGATTTCGTCTGGTGATACTGCCCCGATCACTTCCACGTTGTACATTGCACCCAGTTTCTGAGCTTCTCTGCTTAACCTTGGTAGAGCAATCAGTAGCGATTTAGATGGTTTCGTGTCGTAAACTTTGGCAAAGAACTCGACAAGCTGAGGGGGACCTACTTCATCTATGGCAGAAACCATATCCATCACAATTTCTGTATTATTCTTTTTCGCGCCTATGTCAAAGTTATGGAGCACGCCCGAGAGTCCCGTCATCCGGACTGGCGCTGTCACTTTGAATCCGGCTTTCTCGAAGAATGTGGTGATGCTCGATTCTAGACTGCAATGCGAAACCAGTTCGCTTCGAAGTTGCTCGTTGATTTTATAGGCGTAGACTGGAGGCATTACGAGTTCTTCTTCATCGTTTTTGCGGTTACAATTTCGGCATTGCAGAATGAGTTTGGGGGTGCCAAATGTTTTTCCGCAACTGCTGCACCGATATGCTCGTTCTATCTTTCTGTAATCAGTGCCTATTACTTTGAGAGTTCGACGACATTTCGGACATACGAGTTCGTTTGGTCCTGATCTGTAGTTCTCTTCAAAGTCAGCATTGCCACAGGCGTAATGTTCAATTAGTGTGCCATGCTGGAGCATGGTGTGTTGACTGTACGGGCACAGGTATGAGACGTTAAAGTTTGATGCTTGACATGAAGGGCAGGAGGGTACTGTGTCTATAGTAATTTTTTGAAGTATTTTGTGAGACTCAAGTTCAGTGAGGAGCGCTGAAATGTCTTCTAGGCCGAAGTCTGCTCCTGAGTAGGCATACGCACCGGTCTCTTGACTTCTTTGGGGCCGAATCTCGTCGTGTCCGTTCACCATCCATCCTACGAGTCGACGCACGTCGTCACGCTTATAGAGCTGTAGCCTTGTCGATAAATCAGACTCTCTTTCAGAAGTAGTCTTCTGATCGGTGGTTGCATCCCCTGTCTTGGAGCCTGATGTTGGCAAGGTTTTGCCAGATGCAGAGTCCAGACTACCCTTAGCGCTAGTTTTCTCTCCATCCTTTGCACTCTTTCCAGTATCAGAGCTCATTCTTCTGAACCTAGAGCATGCCACTTCCTGCTAGGACCTAGCAATTAGCAGCCAGTTGGTTGAAGAATCAGTAATAAGCGGTATGGTTAGGCCATACTAGAATATGTCTAAACATTGGGAGCCAGGAGGGTACACTATTCTTCCTCTAAACGAGGGTCATACGGTTCCTTGTAAATCTTCGACTCTAACTTTACGAGGAGCCTAAACGTATAGGGCATCTTCTTCTTGTTGGAGTGGTAGAAGAGATCAAAGTTCACGATGCTGGCCAAGCCGAATGCAGCTGCATAAACCCAGTTACCAATGATCATGGCATATAGACCTACAACTAGTGGGGTTGCTAGAGCGAGGATCATCAAGGCGTAAGTTTTGCTATGTTTTCCGAATCTGTCGTTTCTCATATGGTGATACCTTCGTTCTTTATCCTAAAAGGTGTGTCTAGAACCCGTCCAAGGCGTTACTTCCGAGAATTCCGTTTACGGCAGTTCGGTACAATGGGGGCACTGTCCCAGTTTTTCCCGGAACAGTTGGCCGCAATTTCTACAGCGTATTTTGGCTGGGCTTACGCTTGCTGGGAGCAATGCGAGCACGATGAGTGAGACACCAAAAACATAGGCCAGATTGAACAAGATTCCATTTAAGGTGATTAAGCTGAATGAGGCAATGAAGAGGCCAAGTGAAATTCCATACCAGTTAGGCCTGTAATGTATTTTGAATGTTTCCTGTTGTGTTCCGCAAGAGTTACAAACAACTGCCTGTTCTTCTTCTAGTTGATCGCCGCAAGCACTGCAATTTTTCACAAGATTCTCATTCGGGATAGAATCGACGATCGGATCCTCAGACTTGGAAAATTCCAAAGACGAGTTTGAATCACAAGTTGTACATCGAATGTCTTGCGCATCTTGTTTGCGTGGCTCTTGTACAGAACGATCGGACATTAGAACAATCTCCTTTTGAAGCATTTAGTGTGATAACACTACCAAGTATAGAAAATAGAAAAACAGGAAAATCGTAGAAATTGTCAGAACTGCGCAAAAGACTAAATCAACAGTCACAATGGCCGTGATTACTCTGCGCAGAAGAGTTCGCTGTCTGGGTGAGATTACGCGTGACATAATTCTAATCCACAATAACCGATACTGTGATCAATGATGCAAAGGAGTTTATGATCCTATCTCGAGTTATAAGTTGCACTCGTATCTAAAGGCAACTGTTTCCATACATGCCCTTTAGAAGATTTACGATCATGAAATTCCCAAGTTTGATGGAGAGTGTCAAGTTCAAGGCATGGAGCGAACGGAGAAGTATGAGAAGAACGCCAACGCGGCTAACACGCTCAGTGACCTACCAAGTGCACCGTCTTGGAGAGGTCTGCTTTTTTCCAAGTAATTGAATCGCTCTTTCGTCCAAGCTATGCTGGTCAAGTCGGACTGAGGTCAACATCTACATTCCTCGGCGATGATTGCAGTCTGTCTGGAATCGTAAGCCTTGAATTCTAGGGACGACGACGTTGTGGATTCATATTCTTCGAACACGAGCTCAATCATTTCCTAATGTTAGCTAAGACCTTCTTCTCTGTCATGTCTTGGCTGATCGCTTAAGGTGGAGGAAGAGGTAATGGTTGATTTTACCGATTTTGTGACCAAGCGTCGCCTTGTGAATGAGCTTTTGGATGTTTGTAACATCTCAAGACCTTGACATTCATTGACTTCTTTTAGCTTAGAACGCTTCTAAGTGCTGTTGTCGCTAGAGAGAACCAGCCATGTCTCAACATTATTCGGCAGATCAAATTCAAGTTTTAGGTGATTTGGAGGCTGTTCGGAAAAGGCCGGCTATGTACATTGGTAGTACTGATACGCGAGGTCTGCAGCATCTTGTTTTCGAGGTTGTTGACAACTCAATTGATGAAGCCCTAGCTGGTTTCTGTAAGAGTATCAGCGTACTTCTGAACAGCGACGGATCAGTCACTGTTCGTGATGATGGGCGTGGGATTCCTGTTGAGGTGCATGTTCAGACAGGAAAATCAGCGTTGGAGGTGGTCATGACTATGCTTCATGCTGGAGGAAAATTCGACCATAAGACGTATCAGGTTTCAGGCGGCCTGCACGGGATAGGAGTCTCTGCCGTCAACGCACTTAGCGAATGGCTTGAAGCGGAGGTGCACGTGCAAGGGCGCGCCTTCAAACAGAGATACGAACGCGGAGTGCCCACAACAGAAGTACAAGAATTAGGCTCCGTAACAGATCATGGAACTCGAGTCAGCTTCAAACCCGACTCAGAAATTTTTGAAGAAACCAAGTTCGATCAAAGAATTATCTTAACGAGACTCCGAGAGTTAGCTTTCCTTACTGAAAATATTTCAATTACATTTACGGATCAACGAGTGACCCCTCCTAAGACTCGGACTTTCAATTATGAAGGTGGTATTCGCGAATTCGTGAAATACCTCAACGAATCCAAGAATTCACTCCATCAAGAGATAGTGCTCATTTCAGGAAGCAAAGCCGATGTTCAGGTGGATTGTGCTTTTCAATATACTGATGACGATTCTTGGAGTATTCACACATTCGCAAATAACATTGGTACTAGAGAAGGCGGAACTCACCTAGTTGGATTAAAGACCGCATTAACGCGTGCCATTAACGACTATGCGGCTGGACATGAGATGATAAACGAGAAACTGAAGATACAGGGCGACGACGTACGTGAAGGTCTCACTGCCGTTCTGAGCGTAAGATTGCCGAACCCGCAATTTGAGGGCCAAACAAAAGCAAGGCTTGGCAACAGCGAGGTTCGCGGAATCGTCGAGTCCGTACTTTATGATAGTTTGAAAACATACTTCTCAGAAGTACCATCAGTAGCTAAAGCAATCGTCCAACGGACGGCTGAAACAGCAAGAGCCAGACTCGCCGCCAAAGAAGCCAAAGAACTCGTTAGAAAGAAAGGCTCACTAGAAGGAATGACCCTTCCCGGAAAATTAGCAGACTGCCAAACTCATGATCCGGAAAAGACTGAAATTTTCCTCGTAGAAGGCGACAGTGCAGGCGGGAGTGCAAAACAAGCTCGAGATAGACGAACTCAAGCAATACTCCCCCTACGGGGAAAAATTTTGAACGTGGAAAAACATGGATTCAGTAGAATTCTGGATAACAATGAGATACGTGCTCTAGTGACCGCAATCGGAACAGGGATCGGAGAACTTTTCGATGTGGGCAACCTCCGATACGGTAAGATAGTCCTCCTAACGGATGCTGACGTGGATGGCGCACATATTCGAACATTGCTTCTCACCTTCCTCTATCGTCACATGCCGTACCTCATCGAAGCTGGCAAAGTCTTCATCGCGCAGCCCCCACTCTATCGCATTCGCAAAGGGGACAAGATATTCAACGCTATGAGCGAGAAAGAACGTAAACAAATAATCGAGCAAGAACTCAAGGACAAACCAGATCTCGTCCAGAGATTTAAGGGCCTGGGCGAGATGAATCCTCGCGAGTTGTGGGATACGACAATGAACCCCAACTCTCGAATCTTGCTTAATGTTACAGTAGAGGACGCAGCTGAAGCAGACAAGGTATTCTCAACATTAATGGGAGACCTAGTTGAACCGAGACGTCAATTCATTCAGGAAAATGCTGACGAAGTAGACTGGCTCGACATATGAGGACCTAAAATTGAGCCATACTACCGGAGATCGCGTAAAACCAGTCGCAATCGAAACAGAGATGCGAAGGTCATACATCAAGTATGCGATGAGCGTCATCATCGGACGTGCAGTTCCAGACGTTCGAGATGGTCTAAAACCAGTCCAACGCAGAATCCTCTACGCCATACAAGGTCTGGGATTAGGTTCTAAGAATCAGCACAAAAAGTCAGCGAGAGTTGTTGGAGAAATTATTGGAAAATTTCACCCTCATGGCGAGATGGCTGTTTATGACGCTCTAGTTAGGATGGCGCAGGATTTCTCAATGCGTTATCCTCTCATTAATGGCCAGGGAAATTTCGGAAGTATAGATGGAGATTCTCCCGCCGCAGTTCGATACACTGAAACAAGACTCACGAAACTGGCGGAGGATATGCTTGAGGAACTCGAAAAGAACGCTGTCGATTGGATGCCGAACTTTGATGATTCGCTTCAGGAACCTACTGTTCTCCCAGCCAAATTTCCTAACCTACTCGTGAATGGCGGTTCAGGTATCGCTGTGGGAATGAGTTCCAGTATCCCACCCCATAACTTGCGAGAGGTGATGGACGCCCTTATCTTCCTAACTGATCATCCTTCAACTAAGATTGAAGACCTTTTAAAATTCGTGAGAGGCCCCGATTTCCCAACTGGGGGAATAGTCTACGACGCAACATCATTACTCCAAACCTACAAACAGGGACGCGGCACAATCAAAATTCTAGCTCGCATCGAAGAAGAGATCACGAAAGGTGATAAAAAAAGACTTGTAATCACTGAATTTCCATTCCAAGTGAATAAATCGAAAATAGTCGGAGACATTGCCAACCTCGTCAAGGAAGGCGAGATTGAAGGAATATCGAACATTCGCGATGAATCAAGTCGGGAAGGCATTCGAGTAACAATTGATCTCAAGTCTGGAGCTCAACCAGACTTTGTCAAGGGACAATTGTACAAGCTAACTCAACTACACACAAGCTTCAGTTTCATTAATTTAGTTCTCGTGAACGGACGCCCGCAAATTCTAGACCTAAAACAGGCATTACAAGCATTCATCGACCATAGAATCAACGTAATCGAACGTCGCTCGAAACACGACCTGCAACAAGCACAAGAACGCCTTAACATACTTGAAGGTTACCACATTGCGTTGGGGAACATTGACAAAGTAATCTCCATAATTCGCAACTCTCAAAATCCAGAAGAAGCATCTAAGACTCTCAAAGAGCTACAACTTAACGATGAACAAATTGACGCTATTTTAGAAATGAAACTCCAACAACTCACGAAACTAGAAACAAACAAGGTACGGGGCGAGTCAGATGAGAAACGTTCTCTGATACTTGAACTTCAGGAAGTACTTAGTGAACGTTCCAAACTACTGACACTTCTAAAGACAGAATTCACAAAAATCAAACAAGACTATGGAGATGCAAGAAAGACAGAGATTCGACTCGAAAGCGTCAACTTTGACGTTGAACGTGTAATCAAAGATGAACCAACATTAATCTTCCTCACAACAGAAGGATACGTTAAACGAGTCGGAGCCAAATCCTTCCAAGTCTTAGAACGTGGAGCAGCGGGAATCCCCTCAATCGACCTAAAAGAGTTGGACAAGGTCTCTAGAGCGGTTTTCGCACGGACTCTGCAAACAATACTCTTCCTGACTAACCAAGGACGCGCCTACACCTTGAAAGCGCATGAGATTCCCGAAAGCACCAGATCAGGACGAGGCATGCCGATAGTGAATCTTCTACAATTATCTGATGACGAGAGATTAGTAGCCTCCGTTCCAGTAGAAACATTCACAACAACACAATATCTAACTCTCGTAACACGACACGGAAATGTGAAGCGAACACCACTCGACGCCTTCTCAAACGTTCGCTCCACAGGCATTATCGCAGCACAATTTGACGAAAAAGACTCCCTCGCTGAGGCGTTAGTTACAACAGGCAATGGACAGATTTTGATCACAACTGCTGACGGTCTAATCATTCGCTTTGAGGAGTCAGACATCTCAATCATGGGGAGAACCGCGAAGGGCGTGACGGGAATAAAACTTGAGGAAGGAAGCGAAGTTATCGGCGCATGTTTCATTCCCAACAGCCCAAACGACGTGTCAATCTTCTCGATAACAAGAAGAGGATATGGCAAAAGAATATCGGCCAAAGAAATTCGCGTTCAGAAACGAGGTGGTTCAGGTATAGTAGGATTGAAAGCGAATAGTAAATCTGGAAACCTGGTCGGAATACTTCCTTTGACGGAACAACAAGACGTGATAGTTATATCGGAGAAAGGCGAGGCTGTGCGACTAAACGCAACCTCCGTACCCCTCCAACGTAGAACCACCGCAGGAAGCAGACTAACCAAATTGGAGGAAGGAGACGGCATCGCTTCATTAGCGGCGATTCAAATTGAAACAGAGCGAAAAGAAACCAACGAGAAAAAAGCGAGAATACAGAAAAAATGAATTACGACGATTACAGACCCCTAACTGGTTCGAGTAGTTGAGCAACATCAAGCCTAGCTGCCTGCTCAATTTGGATACGCGCATTAAAGAGCTCAGGATGAATTATCATCCCAAGAATTTTCAATGCATCAAAGAGTCTTGGACCCGAACGACTGAAATAGTTATGTCCATCCGTCGCGAAGACGTTACCATTGAGAACAGCCGTTAATTGACCAAGCTTCTCAACCTTAGAAAGCACTCTCGCTTCGGCAATTGTTCTTGCGGTTGTAAAGCCGCAAGGCATCAAGATCAACACTTCCGGGTCATAATCAATCACAGTCTTCCAATCAATATAGCAAGATGGTTGCCCTCTGGTACTCAACCTCTCAATGCCACCAGCATATTCAACCAGGAATCCAGTGACCAGCGTTCATCAGTGGTTGTAGCCATTCGGCGCAGAAAACCCTGAGCTTAGATGCATGCTCGGTTTTCTTCTTAACGTAGTCCTCCTTCTTCTGTAGATCCTGAATGACCCAATCAGCCTTCTCAGGAAGTCCAACAGCTTTTCCAACCCTTCGAACATCGTCCCTGATATCGTTAAGCGAATGGGGATTCAACGATAATACTTCCACTGGTTTTGGAAGCTTGCTCACTGCCATCAGAACATCTTCCGCCCCTATTGCGCAAACGCCACACAACTCTTGCGTTATCACCAAATCAGGATTAGCAGTTTTGAAAGCATCCAAATCAATCCGATACAGGCTCTCACCATGTCTCAGGTGCTCGATAACAATCTCATCAATAGCCTCACTATCCAACTTTAAAGAATCAAAAACTGGTAGAATTACCCTTGGCTTGCTTTGAGCCTCTCTAGGAAAATCACACTCATGTGATACACCGACAAGATAGTCTCCAAGACCCAATGCGTAAATGATCTCAGTCGCACTAGGAAGCAGCGAGACGATACGCAAATATGAACCCTGAAAAAATACACAGCACGTATCTAATTATATGAACGGGCAAAGAAGCCCGAAGCGATTTTCGTAAATCTGATGAAGACAATGGTCCAATCTAAATACGAAATCATGGGAAGCTGAAAAAACCCACCCGAACAGTCTCTAAAAGAGACTCAAAATGCTACTTCTGCGGCGCTAAATGCTGATTCACCAAAACCAACTGCCGCTTCTCAAGCTCAGAATGCCCCCTCCAACGTCAGCAAACGCTAGTCCTGCAACGCGAAATACGTTACTAACTGCCCTCTCCCAACAGCTTATAGCAATCTATCAACAGCCCCCACTCCCCACAATAATCATCAAATGCTACTCAGCAACATCACTGCCACAACTCCAGCATCTATGACGTGTTCGTCGACCTGTTTGTCGCTATTGTCAGATTCAAATGTGACACGCAAATCTTCTTAATAGTACGTGGAGATGCGCCTACACGTTAGGTGTGTATGGTGTCAGAGAGACGAATTATTGACGACGCCACTTTCCCGAACGAATGGCCCAAAGTGGGCGAACATGAGGGCCATGAGATCCGAAAGAAAGAAGGCGTCAGCAAAGAGATGGGCGTGCACGGCGTCGCGGTCGCGGTAGACTTCGATATCTGCATCGCCGACGGAATATGCATCTCCGTCTGTCCCGTGAACGTCTTTGACAAGATGGACTTCCCCGCAGAGAAGGAACGGATGGAGAAACAATTACCCAACGATAGCGGAAAGACGCTCTTGGACAGTTGGAAAGCAGACCCAGCACGTGAAAAGGACTGCATCTTCTGTAGAGCCTGCGAGATTCAATGCCCAGTGCAAGCTATCAAGATCACCGAAGGCGTAGGCCCCTTCGCGTGATCCCTTCCCCCATTTTTGGAAACTTTTTCTCCCTTTCTCTCATGCCCTAAGAATGCAAGAACTATCTTGTCCCTCCATTGCATTAGTTGGATTGAACTGTTGTTCTATTCCGCGTAATCGCGCGATCTGTGCGGAAACGTTAAGTTGTTGGTAGAGTGGCTTCCGATATTGCGGAAGAGTTGACACGGGCTAAGAAGGTCCAACAAACTACTGCGATACGCAGCAGCAATGTTTGGGAACTGGAGAAGTTTAGCGTATACAAATTCTCTATCGACTACCCCTCAGTATGTCGCGTTGAATTCAACCCTAAGAGTGGACGTGACAAGGGAGATGTCGTATTTCACTTCCCAGACAAAGAGAGAGTATTCCTCACGTGGGGAGACCTCAAAATAGCTGAGAAAAAGTTTGACAATGCTGAGAAACATGCAGAGCACAGTCTTGAAGCCGTAAAGAAGAGCTGCAATGTGAAAAAAATGGATCAGATCCTTAAGGATACTCTCATGATAAATTCACATAAGGCATCGTACAATCACGTAAAGTTAGATGAGATCCAAACAGGAATCTTCGTTGGCAGACGGGTTATACCTCACGAGACCCACTCAGTACATTTGCATTGCAATAAATCATCTCGATATTTCGTAATCTACACAATGCTCTCACCAAACGCACCCGAAGACTTTGATTCAGTTTTTATGCTGATGAGTAACTCATTCAAGTGCCATTGAGAAAGCTATACTCGAAAACTTCAAACTCTCATCCCAGAGAGAATAAGGTAGCAGTCTCTATAGAGAAAAACAACTCGATACAGGTGTTAAATAATCTTGGAAAACTGCCGAAATTAGACACCTCGTAATCTCCACTCGTCAGTCAACCTTAAAGGGCAAACAACCCGCACACATGACCTAGTGACTATAGTGAAAATCGTGCCAATACTTGGAACAATTGTCCTGCTCGGAGTTATCGTTCAACTCGTGCTCGGCTTCCAAATCGCAGATGCAGGAGCTAGAAATCTGATCACTCCTCACCTAATGATAGGAATTCTCGGTTTGGCCCTCGTTGCGATTTTGACTATCGTATCTTTTCGCGCGGCGAGTGCAACGATTCATTCTAAACTAATGATGACGGTTCTTACAATCTTGGTTCTGGTCCAAGTATTTGTGGGTTTTCAATTGCTCAGAGGATTTGAGTCATACGTCGTATTACACGAGTCAATCGGCCTCCTTGTTCTGATTCTCGCGCTTGTGACTGGCATAGTAACAATGCGGAGTGCCAAGAAACGGGATTAGCTGTTTCTGCATCAGCTTTATGAGCGCGCCTTCGCCTACGAGAAAACGCGTGCGGGGTCGGAGCCTGGTTTTAGCGGGGGTAGGCAGAAGTGCGTATCCCTCCAGAGCCAAACTCTATGAGGGCGAAGCCAGGTCTAAGGCGCGAGACAAGCTGAAAGCGCGAAGCTCAGGAGCATGAAGAATGTTAAGAGACCTCGTCCCGCAGGGGTTCAGGGGTTCAAATCCCCTCCCCCGCACCATTAATT
>CAYWMG010000458.1:0-1901 GCA_964459245.1 uncultured Candidatus Bathyarchaeia archaeon | reverse complement strand
AAACCGTCATCACACCCACGATCATCAACAGAAACGAGGCGTTGGCAACCTTCTTGCTGTAAATATCACGACCCAACACGTATGGGACTAGGAAGTAGAATGCCCCCATCACCGCCATGTACGCGAACCCGTAGATCATGACGAATGGGTGCGCGGTCAGCATGGCGTAGAAATGTTGAGGATCCATTCCCAACAGGGGGACATCTAAGTTATCGACTCTGCCTCGCATCATGGTGCCTTCAATCCCGCCGAGGCCAAGGAAGAACAGCGAAACAACCACGAACCTCAACGAGAGAATCTTACGTTCTTCCTCATTCAAGGCTCAACCCTCCACCTCAATCGCATTCGCCACAAACATGAGGGGACTTTGTGGCCCACTATACTCTGTAGATCGGACGTCGTAGAATCCGGCTTGGCCGAAAACCCACTTCAGCGTATTCTTGTATGGTTCTGGCACGACTTGCATTTGAAAAACCATAGTCCCATCCTTCCGAAAAACGCCGAATCCATACGTCACATCATGAGAGATTACCACAAACTCAACCAGTTGCCCGAGCGGAACGATGATGGGTTGTTCTGGTAGGATGAAATGATGGTTCTCTACCTGGATAGTAATCGTCATGACTGGAGTTGACTGCGTCCATAACCCATAGTTAGTAGAAGGAATCAACGGAGAGAGCGTAACGAGATTCCCTAGTAGAACAACAGCGAGGAGAAAGTACAAGCAATTCCGTTCATTGCCATGCATCCCACGCTTGGAACCATTGGCAGCGGATTCTTCTTTCACTTCATGATCTTTATTCTTTGGTGCCTTTTGACTGAAAATGTAGAAGCAAACGATAAAGGAAATGATCACAGCAAAAAGGCCAAGATAGAAAAATTCAAACACATATTGGATCAGCAAACTGTATCGCCGCCGAGCGCGACAACGAATCGTCGGCGGCTAAACTTGTTTGGGTCTTTACAGTAAAGTGCGGTCATTACAAGGCCGGTACGTCGCTATGACTGTTGGCACAACGAAGCTATCCCGAGATTGCTCGGGCGTTCACCGCTCAAACGACATTGCGATTTCCGCTATCCAACATCATGTTCCGTTCAGCCCTTCTCAGTAACTCACTCAGCGCGGAGGAAGATAATCCACACGCCTCGGCTAACTTTTTTTGCCGTATCTTCCGCGGATAATCATAGTACCCCAACTCAAGCGCTTTTCGCATTACTTGCTCCTGTCTAACCGTAATCTTCCCTCCGCCGACATTGGCGAGTTTTGTCGTCAGTCTAAGCACATCAACTTTGACGCCTTCGCTTCGAAGTCTGTCAACCAACTGTTGGAAAACTTCTCTGCGCCTCGCTAGGAGTTGCATCTCTACGGAACCGTCCCTATTCACCCTCTGTGAGGTTATGGTGCACACAAAATCTTGCAACGCGCGAGCAACAACACATCTTGAGCATATTACCAAGCCGAACGCCTTTCCTTTACTCACTCTGACAATTTCGGTGTCCTCAGCCTCTCTCTGGATTTGATCCTTAACTCCCTCGAGATCCTGATCGTTTGCAAGTATCTCTACCCAGAGCTGAACAGACTGCCCATCAGGGCGCAGTCGGCATGACCGAACGTTGATAGCGGCGGTTCGATGTTGAGCTACGTGTTCGGCCCAACACCCTAACTCACGAAGGCAAAGAGTTCCCCTTATCAAGGCTGGAGCCTCTATTGCAGTAACTCAACCTTAGGCAGTCCGCACTTAACGAGCGCTGATGCAAACTCTCACTCAGTTGGTTGTAGGTCAAGGTACCAAAATAACACATTCTCTTCGGTGGAGATGTGCGCACGGAACAACTGCTTCAGATAAGTCAGTTGTTCTTCGAGTGGTCGAGTTTCTGCACTTAACTCCTTAGCAACCCTG
>CAYWMG010000457.1:0-6000 GCA_964459245.1 uncultured Candidatus Bathyarchaeia archaeon | reverse complement strand
CGCTACTAACATCCCCATAACGGCCTTCGGTACTTTTCGAAATTTCAAATAGCTCCTTTGAATGGATGATCATCGTGTTACGAATCCGTAAATTTCGCTTGAGTGATTATGAAGAGGTTGTCAATCTTTGGAAGAAAACCGGTCTAGTACTTCGACCAGGTGACGACCTAGAAGGGGTCGGTTTGAAGTTGAAACGTGATCCTGATCTTTTTTTGATCGCTGAGAAAGATCACAAGATCGTGGGAGCGGTGATGGGAGCGTGGGATGGTAGAAGAGGTTGGATTAACCACCTTGCGGTGAGTCCGAATTTTCAAAGGCTGGGTGTTGCCAGGTCACTGTTGGTTGAAGTTGAAAAACGACTTGCGAATAAGGGTGCTCTGAAAGTGAATGCTCAGGTGTACAAGCGTAATAAGGTGTCTTTAGATTTCTTCGAAGCATTAGGTTATGAAGTGCACGCGGATTTGTTGATGGTTGGGAAGACACTTAGGAGACGAGGTTAACTCGACCTCGCCTCAGGCAATGGAACATAATCGCATATATCACTCGGTTTTTCTAAGACACGATTAATGGTGACTTCTCCAATTATTCTGCAGTACTTGTTTATTTGTCCTAGATTGAGAACGATAGTCCTCAACCCAACCGCCGAACTAACATCTTTAACTGATGTGAGCATCTTCTGCGTAAGCTTTCTCTCATCGTTCTCAGAATTCTCGACTCTTTCTATAGCATCGTTGGATAGATGAATATCCGACGTTAAGAGTGCCCTCATACACTGTTCAGAAGTTTTTCTAACCTCGTTAGCGAATTTTGCTACATCATTTAGGATTGAGACGTTTATCTCCTTGTCCTTCAACGCGATAACTTCGTTCGCAATATTCTCCGCTGAATCTGCCATTTCTTCAAGTGTCTTGGCCACAACTCTATTACCTGGAATGTGAATAGGCGACTCGATTCCTATCCTACTTCCAACACTCCTGTCTCGTATCGCTAATAGTAGTTGTCGTACGATCAACCAGTAGATTCTGTCAGATTCCTCCTCCATGTGCCCCACCTCTGAAGCTAACTCTGGGCGTCTCTCCAACATGGCCTTGATCGGAATTTCCAGCATTGAGGAGAGAATGATGTGCAACCTACGCATGAGGCCGTATATTGGAAAACGTGTTGGGTCTACGAAGCTTTGCAATGTGACCTGACGAAGTGTCTGTTCGACTATACTCAAGCCAGTAAGGCGTTGTGTTGTAGCGCGCACCTCTTCCAAATGATGTTTCTTCAACTCATCCTTGGCCACTATCTGGATAGTATCGTGCCCCAGTATGTAATTCGCTGTAATTACACGAGTGAGAAGATTATCCACACTGCAGAGGTCAGCGTTAACTACACAGTTCCTTACTTCCTCACTCTTGTGTTCCGTTCCAGGAACGAGTCTAAGTGACCCATCGTCTTCTCGCTTTATTGAGACGATGTCTCCCGCTCTGAGTTTGACATCCTCAACCCATCCGCGAGGAAGCGAGACGGTTAAGGTTGAGTATCCGACCCTTTGGACTTTTCGTGCTTCCAAACTTGGCACAAATAGAATATAGTTTAAACACTAGAATATATTCTTCAGTACTTATTCTCGAGGCTAATACCAGCGCTCTAGACGCCTATTATATAGACTAAAAAACAACCGAATACTGGCTGCGGATACTTGGGACTTTTGACGTCACACCTTCGCGTTGGCTCCGGGACTGCAATGGTTCCGATTGAACTGTAATTACTTACTTGCGCTCCACGAAACTCTCAGTACGATGGAGGCATGGTATAGTGTTGTTCCTCGTCACGGGGTTTAGCATACGCTAAATCTTGCGTATGTTAGAAGAAAATCGCGGCTTCGCCAACCAAATTGTTACAGCAAGACGCACGAGCCGCTAAGGTAACGTTACCATGTGACTGTCGGAGAATTTTAGAGCGATCTCAATTGAATAACTCGTTTATTCATACAAGATTCTGAGAAGAGGCACTCTCCTGAGTGAATTGAAGCCTATCGTGGATGAGACGCCGGAAGCCTTCACTGTTCTAGCCGCGATTTTAAGGACAATTTCGAACTGGTCGGTAACTCCTTTCTTTCCAACAATATCTTGTCCAAGCTGTTGGGCAACATTGAATCTTGAAGGAGGGGTGAGCTTGTTATTAGTAGAGTCCGCATGCATGGGCCCCCCAGAAGAGATACAGCAATCCGACAGTGCTCTATATAGAATCGCGTCGGAATATATAACAACACTGAGTTGGCAAACCTTCAGACAGTAGCTGCAGCTTCTGTGGTAGACAGAATTGGAGATTAGAAAAGTCCAGCGTGTTGGACATTCAACGTTGACAGTCTCGCTACCAAGTGATTGGGTTAAGCAAGTAGGTCTTAAGCAGGGCGGAGTTGTGACTCTAAGACTCTCAGAATTTGGCGAGCTTATTGTAACTCCTGGAAGTGAACTGGAAGGAGAAGAATCTACCATTTGCAAGATCAATGCCGACGCGTGCCCAGATCGAGAAATCCTAGGCAGGGCGATAACCGGGAACTATATTCTAGGTCGAGACACAATCATCATAGAGTCTGAAAAAGGACTCTTGCCAGAAAAGGAGATGGAGATACGTGACTTGACCCACCGATTGAGTGGGTTGGGAATTGTTGACCAGACTCCCAATCGGACCATAATCCAATGTTTTCTGGATCCTGCCAAGTTCTCCATCACAAACCTGTTGTCTAGGCTACATAGAGTCGCTCTATCGATGCTCGAGACAAGCATGCAAGCCTTGGCGGAGCACAAATTTTCCAAAGCATTGCAAGTCCTAGAACTGGAAAGCGAAGCAGACAGACTCTACTGGCTGATCCTGCGCCAAATATTCCGCGCAGTTTCCAAAATACCACTTTCGAGGCTTGTTGGAATAGAATCTGCTACCCATGCGGTAGGGTACCGAGCGGTATCAAAGTATTTGGAGGAAATCGCAAATTGCAGCGAATCAATCGCTAACGAGATAATTGGCCTCGCTGACGAAAACTGTGATTCATGCTCATCAGTCATTGATGAAATCTGTAAGTCTGGCTCTGAAGCATTACGAATCTCAAAAGGAGCAATGGACTCGATGAGCATATTGGATATTGAACTCTCAAACAAAATCATTGGAGAGTGCAAACAGTTCGAGAAACTTGAACGAGACCTGACCGAGCAGGTACTATCAACGGTTCAAAATCGTAAAGTAACAATTGCGTTCAGGAACATTCTTTGGAACCTTTCTGAAATCTCACGATCCGCTAAAATGATCTGTGAGGTTGCAATCAATCGCTATCTTGAAAATAATACTGACGTTTGCATCTTCTGGAAACAGCGAAAGAGCGGCGAAGAAACTCAATACTTAAGGAAGCTAGTAGCTTAAGAGCATTCGTTGAAACCCGAACGCAAACAATCGTACACGCTTACTCAAACCCAGTCTGATTGGGCAAGGTTTAGCAGGGAATACGCTTACGAATAAAAAGCGATGTGTTCAAAAGTAAAGACCTCACCCATTACGCAAGCTATTTGAAACAAGGCTTGCTTCATAAAACAAGAAGATCGAGGGAAACTTGATTGTCAGCTTCAGCTATTCAGCTAGAAAGAATCAAACACGAAAATATTGAACCACTAGTTTCCGACTTGATCGTACCCCCGTCGGAAGGAAACCTCCGCAAACTTCTCTCATTAATGGAAGAGAAGAGAATTCAAGAAGTACTTCTGCCGCAGCATCGTCAATGCAGTATGATCTCAATGACGGAGATCCTGCGATGTGGCAATATAGAGAACGTTAAACCGACAACGGTGATGGTTCACGTTCCAGTCCTGTCGCCAGACGCCACCATCGGTCAGGCGGCTCGCATTATGGCAGATAACAAAATCAAAGTCATTCCTGTATCAGATGCCCGCAAGATAATTGGTCAAGTGAATAGCTCAAGTATGCTTCGACTTCTGCAAGGCAACTTAGGAAGCCTAAAAGCGTCATCACTCGCCACACAGAACCCGATTACGATTGCTCCTGATGGATTCGTTGCTACGGCGAGAGAGTTAATGATTCGCAAGAGAATCGACCATCTTCCGGTCAAAGAGAGAGACAAATTAATCGGAATATTAACCTCAGCCCAGATCATCTCCGTTATGTCTCCTCGAGGACGAACTAGCACAACGTCAACGAAGACCGAAACACATTCCGACCTCGACTTCCCAGTAAGAAACATAATGGACACTGAATTGCTAACTTTTCCGCCTCAGACCCTAGCTCAAGACGTTTTGAATCAAATGCTGAAATCTGAGAAAACGGCAGCATTGATCACTCAATGGGAAGAACTTCAGGCAATCATAACTCAACGTGATTACATCTCCCTCCTCACCGAGCCTGAAATCGAGCCGGGAGTCCCTCTATATATTGTGGGCCTTCCAGACGATCCATTTGAGGCCGAAGCGGCTAAGCAGAAATTCAAACGATCTGTTAATCAACTACATAAGATATCACCCGACATCCTCGAAGCCCGATCCGTAATAAAGGCAAAGACAACCATCCCGGGCAAGGAACGCAGACGATATGAAGTGACAGCCCACATCAAAACTCCCACAAACACTTACAGCTACTCTGCGAGTGGCTGGGAACTGGCACAAGTGTACGATACCATCACAGACAGACTTAAACGATTACTCTCACAGAAGGGGCGCCAACGAAAACAACGCATCATGTCTGTAAACCGAGAAATATAGACAAACCAGACTGTTAACGGAGAAGAAAAATGCTACTACCAACAAAAATGAGACGAGTCGAAATAATCGTTCCTCAGAAAAAATTTGAAGAGGTAATGCTCTATCTTCGTGAATTACACACCATCGAATTATTGGACATAAAGGAGATGATTAAAGGATATGGCGACGGAGTTAAATCTGCAACAGTATCAGATCGCCTTTACAGGCTCACTACTCTCGATTCGAAGGTCAATTCAGTAATCTCCGCTCTTGGAGTATTCTCAACCCAGGCCAAGCCAGTAAGCGTTGACGCAAGGATGACGGATCAGCAAATTGAAGATGCGGAAAAGAAAATTGCTGAGATAGAACAGAAAGTCACCTCAACCACTAACGAAAAGCAGGCTCTTCAATCACTGATCAATTATGCAGAACGCCAGCTTAAACTAAGTATTGAAGAGATTACAAAGATTGAAAACGTAAACTCCCCCGAGGGCAGACATAAACTTGAAGAAATCGTTAGCGGCATTTTCCAGACTCTCAAACCTGCTGAGATCAAGTCTGCAGGGCCTCTGAGTGAGTTGATCGAACAAAAAGGACTCGAAGACGCAGTTGTTAGTGACATTACAGAGAACATCACAAAAATTTTGTCAACCAAACGAGACGAAGGCGCGATCGCAGAAGCTGTTACGCAGACACTCGACCTGAAGATGAAGGGGGTGGTTAGGAGTAAACGATTATCCTATGAAGCTACGAGCAGGATTGAACAGGCTAAAAAGAGGCTTGCTGAACTCGAGCAAACACTTGATGAGATAAAGAGGGACGACGGCCAATATCTTCTTGTTCAAAGGGAAGTGGTAGGTGCTGAGAGGGCTTTTGAACAGGCTAAAGGGTTGTGTGGAAAAACTGAATCAACGTTCATGATCGAAGGATGGATGCCTACTGCAAGAGTAGCATCCGTCATATCTCAACTGAAGATTATCTGCGATGGCGAAGTGATCGTACGAAGTTGGGCAAGCAGGAATGGCCCAACCAATCTCCATAATCCGAAAAGGGTATCAATCTTCCAAAAACTTACAATTGGATTCGGCATTCCAAAAAGCGATGAAGTTGATCCCACAGTCCTATGGCTTATCACGTATCCGCTCTTCTTTGGATTCATGTTCGGTGATGTCGGTAACGGCATAGTGGTCATGATTATTTCAGCAATCATTTACATGTACAAACGACGGGGCTTGGTCATCCCAGACACAGCTTACGGGGGCATGGGGGG
>CAYWMG010000456.1:0-4203 GCA_964459245.1 uncultured Candidatus Bathyarchaeia archaeon | reverse complement strand
CAGACGGCTGGGGCAGGATCTTTTTTCTCTCAGATATTCGAATGCTCTCGTAGCACTTATTATATCCACACTCATGGTTGAACTTGCCACATTATTCTCAATCCCACTCTCGAACACTCAAACATTATCCACTAGCGTACTGGGGGAGGGCCTGTCATATAGGTACAAGTTCATCTCCGCTCGGCCTTATACTATAATCATTGTCGGATGGATCATCGCACCCCTCCTAAGTCTCCTATTCGGATTACTTCTCTAGTTACGGGTCTGGTCCGATTGAGAGATGCAGATGGCCGCGAACCAGAAGATCACGTTCTCTTCATGTGAGAAATGCTGGCGCACAACGGAGTCAAACCTGACAGTTGACTTAAAGAAAGCCTCTAATGATTCGCGTTGATTAGAAACCCCAACTTGGGTTAGCCTCTCTCTTACTCGTCGCATGGTCTTCAACAATTCCATATGCTCATGATGTATGGACTTGCTCGCGTGCGAGTCCAAGTATTTGTCCACTATTGGAAGAAGGATGCGCTCTTCTTCTCTCTGATGCCTGGTTACGAGCCTCTCCAAGCGGGCAAGGTGCATACTGGCTATACTCCTAACCACTCGAGCGTTCCCTCTTACACCCAGCAGCAGTCTGCTTTGCTGCAGGATATTGTCGTGTTCTTTCTGCAGCTTCAAGATCATTGACGGAACGCGCACAAGAGGTCTACGCTTCGTGCCGGACCAAGCACCACAAAGGCCGCAACTCAACTCATCCTCGCCGACGTGCCCACGCCTTTCATATCCTTCCAGCACGCTCTCTCCTTCCCGAATCGAGATGGCAGTTGAAGCCATCCGGATCGCATAGCAATTATCCCTAACATGTTCAGTTACTGACAAAACCTTGGCAATGAACAACCTCTATAGGTCAGGCGATAATCCGGTTTAGAGGAAGCCGAACAGGAAGTTGTTCACTATTGCTTGAAGCAGTCGTAAGCATCATCCCGCCGCACAGCTGGATCAAACGGGTCACCAGCAACTTCCCCGCCGTAATACGCGTCATAGATTGCCGAAACATTCCCAAGAAGGAGGGGGTTCAAGAGCTATTCGAGATCACCTGCGCAGCGGAACTGTCCGAGAAAATAATCAACTTCCTTAAGCATGATGATTACGTGTACGACGTTGACATTGTGAAAGGAAAACCTGGACGGGTTATCGGCTCTCTGAAGACCAAGAAATGTACCGCATGTCGAATCTTCGCCAGCGCAAGTTGCTACTTGGTATCCGCCTCAAGCAGGCCAGACGGTAGACTCCAATGGACCTTGCTGGGCAGTGACACGATGGTCAAGTCACTTCTTAAGGAGTTGGATGATGAACATGTTGTGGCTGAGGTACTGAAGATCTCACAACTCCGAGAAGAAGACGAGATAACAAGCCGACAGGAGTATATTCTTCAAATCGCTCTGGAGAAAGGTTACTTCGAATTCCCCAAACAGATTACTCTGCGACAACTAGCTAAGACGCTAGAAATCTCACCCGCAACCTTAACAGAGATTCTTAGACGTGGACAGAAACATGTGCTGCAAGAACATTTCAAGAATCGCCCCTCTGTCCTGACGCGTCAAGAAAAGATCCTTGGAACTTGATACTGAACCGTCATGGTTCGATCTGGGTTTTTTCTTCTTTTGAGGATTACCTAACAGGTTAGGGATTACTTCTAACTCAAAGTGTCCGAGTACTGCTCATCTGGAGTAATCTAGCAATGGCCGGTTTGCGGGAAAAATTGCTGAGCCCCCATGCGATCCAAACTGCAATTATTATGGCGATGCTTGCAACCTCAATTCTAACGAGTCCACTTCTAGACCCAACCGTCTCGGGACAGAGTACCACGCCAGCCTATGCTCCTAACATAAGCAAGTCAGCAACAGACCTACCCGCCGCTCCATCCTTGTCAGATAAGGTCGTTGTAACTCTCGTCACTAAGGAGGTGCTTGGACAACTGGCTGACGGCACGACCTACACGTACTGGACATACAACGGCACCGTGCCTGGTCCATTCATTCGACTTCGCGTGGGCCAAGTGGTTACGATGCACATGAAGAACCCTGCGAACAGTACGATGACGCATTCTATTGATTCACACGGAATAATGGGACCGGGAGGCGGCAGTGCCCTTTCACAGACGGCCCCAGGAAACGAGTCAGTATTCCAATTCACAGCCGTGTATCCGGGTTTGTTCGTTTACCATTGCGGTACGCCAGATATTCCTACTCACATCGCTAATGGAATGTACGGGATGATGCTCATCGAACCTAAAGATGGGCTCTCTAGGGTTGATGAGGAGTTCTATGTGGAGCAGGGAGAGGTCTACACTATAGGAGGTTACGGGCAGCAGGGCCATCAAGATTTTAGTTTTCAGAAGGCACAGGCTGAGACTCCGGATTATGTAGTATTCAACGGTAGGGTTGGAGCCTTGACAGGAAACAGAACCATGCGAGTCAAAGTCGGTGACACGGTTCGGGTCTTCTTCGGAAATATTGGGCCGAACCTCGTCTCGTCACTCCACATAATCGGGGGCATACTGAACAGAGTATACTTGGAAGGCTCTCTCATCTCTCCCCCAGTCAAGGACCTTCAGACTACACTCGTTCCAGCAGGTGGTGCTGTAATGATCGAATTCACCGCCCAAACTCCAGGCATACTAACCATGGTGGATCATTCACTCTTCAGGCTGCACAAGGGAGCAGTGGCAACCTTCACAGTGGCTGGTCCAAGCAATCCAGCAATAATCACCTCGCTCAAGAACGGGACAGGTTTAGCGCCGGGCATAACCCCGATACCCAGAGAGATCCAAACCGTCGCAAGAACTGGGAATCCAACTTCATCGAACAACACGGTGATAGTGATTCAAAACTTCGTATACAACCCAGCACAGATCACCATAACTGCTGGAACAACTGTGACTTGGATTAACAAGGATACGGTTGGGCATACGGTTACTGAGGGCAACCCTGACTCAACTAAGCCTGCATCACAACGGCTCTTCGACTCATCTCATGGAGGTGAAGGAGCTAGCGCAGTCACTATCCAGCCGGGGCAGAGTTGGAGCTTCACCTTCACAACTCCAGGTGATTACAACTATTATTGTCTCCCACACCCCTACATGAGAGGGCGCGTAACCGTAACAGCCTCCGGGCCACAATCTTACGGTTACGGAAGCCTAACCAACTTTTACATCGTCCTAACTGGCAAGGAGTTAGTTGCACTTGGCGCCTTCGCGTTAATCGTTCTCGTTGGAATGATACTCGTCTTCGCCAGGGCCAACAGAAGACCCGAGCAAAAAACGAACTAGTCCACAAGCTCCTCAAATGATTGCTGTATCAAGTTTTATCATGAAACCGTCGCATCCTCGGTCAACCACTTCGTCCAAGGTGAAGGATTGTAAGCGAGAGATACGGTTCCGAATTGAGGCGGAGAAAACGTATTGGTAAGGCTTTACTTAGATCGTCTTCTCGCACCGCGTCTCCTCTTTCGGGTTGGGTGTACGACCGTTAGGTAGGCGATTGAGCATAATCCTAGAGCGAGGACGAGTATTATGGTTGGTAGGGTGTAGTCAATATTCCATTGGGCCGTAATAGTGTGGGGCCCGTCCATCTTGATCGTGCCTAGAGTGGAGCGGGTTAACGGTCTTCCGTTTTCATACCAGCCCTGGAAGGTGCCTTTCGCGCCTAGTAGATCCAGGAATCCAACAGTGGGTAGTTGTTCTACGGGTACGGAGAAGGTTGCTGTGGAGCCTGCATCGTACCATCCAGCTCCTGATACGCTCACGACCGGCGCACTATTCTGGATCGTAAGCCGGTATTGAGGCACGTAGATGGCGCGCAATGCTGTGCTCGTGGTGACTAGTATGGTTCGGTTCTGTAGAGAGACACCGTCTGCCCAATGATCAAAACGCAGTCGAAAAGTTTCATTTATCGTCGCAAACGAAGGAACCGAGACCGTATGCCGACCCAGCCCGACTGGTATGCTACCGTCCTCGTATCGAGTTCCATCTACCCACACACTCACGTTCCTCGGAAGAATAATCGTAAGCGTCAAGGGAGATAGGTTGATTGTGAAGGCCTTACTCGACTTCTTAACAACCGTATTGTTTGCATCATTGAGATCCGTCAACATTTGCAACTGCCAAGGGCCCGGAGGACGTTGAACGTCAGCAAAGATTCCTCC
>CAYWMG010000455.1:0-3125 GCA_964459245.1 uncultured Candidatus Bathyarchaeia archaeon | reverse complement strand
GTACACTACGTAGGCTCCGCACGCACCCCCTACGAAGGCCCCAATCGGCCCTGAGAAGGACGAATCCGTCGTGGCAACTATAGTCGCTAAAACCCCGCCGACAACTAGACCGACTGCTACTCCAGTGCCTAGTTCATGTTTTTTGGGCTTGGGCGTAGACATTTGAATCCCTCTGCTCAGATCTTCACTAGTGTATAAAGAGCACTATTCTGGAGATACGACAAACTCCCCAATACAGGAAATGTTATAGAATCAGACACGAAGGTTTGTATTACAAGCCTGGCCAGCTGTCCATAATCGAGTCAGTTATAGGATAGGTTGCTATCCGACTTCTAACGTGAACAAATTGCCGGAGACATTTTCACTTCCCCGTGGAATGAAAGATACCGAACCTGAAGAGATGACCCGGAGGATCTGGCTGTACGATAGGATACGTGAAGTTGTGCTCCGGTATGGGTTTCGGTTGGTAGAACCATCAACCGTAGAACACCTAGCTACCCTAGAAGCAAAGAGTGGCCCATCAATTAGGAATGAGATTTACTGGTTCAAGGACAAAGCAGGGCGCAACCTGGGCTTAAGATTTGACCTGACCGTTGGCCTCGCTCGCATGATTGCGTCGCGGTCGGACCTGGCCGAGCCGATAAAGTATGCCACGATAGGAGGGAACTGGAGATATGACGAACCACAATTCGGCCGGTACAGGTATTTTACGCAGTGGGACGTGGAAATATTTGGATCAGCAAATCCCTTGGCAGATGCTGAGGCAATCTGCGTCGGAGCAGACATACTAGAAAATGTTGGCCTGAAAGATTTCAAGATCAGAATAAGCAACCGCAAACTAACCGAAGCCTACCTCAAGAAATTAGGCCTCAGAACGGGTGAGAGGCTGGATCAGACGCTGAGAATTATTGACAAGTTCCGTAAAGTAACCCGTCAAGAGTTGGAGAAAGAATTCAAAGCAGCCGAAATAAACCCTGAAACGACAGATAAGATCATTGACTTCATCTCAATATCCGGAACACCAAGAGACGTTCTGGACAAGCTGACAAAAATGAATTTTCAAGAAGAGCACGCAAAGAATGCTATTAGGGAATTACAAACTCTCTCAGACTGTTTAGAAGCCTTCGGTAGAATTGGTAACTGCACCTATGACCTCAGCATAGTTCGCGGCATCAGTTACTATGACGGAATAGTCTTCGAGGCTTACGACAGCAACGAAACCGTGGGCGCAATCTTCGGCGGAGGCAGATATGACGGGTTGTGTAAGATTTACGGAAAACGTGACTTGCCCGCGACGGGAGTAGCCGGAGGGATCGAGCGACTTATGATTTCTTTAGAACAAGCAAACCTCTTTCCACAAACCAGATCGGTAGCCAAGATCTTCATCGCTACCGTGCAAGATGAAGTGATTCCAGAAGCAATAAAGATCGTCAAGCTACTTCGAGAGAAACAGATCGCGACTGAGATGGATCTAAAAGGACGTAGTTTAAGCAAACAACTGGAATATGTCGACTCCTCCAAGATACCATACCTAATTGTGCTAGGCCGTCGAGAACTTGAGTCGCAAATTGTGAAGATTAAGAATACTGCAACCCGGACTGAAATAGAGGTAACTTTGAACGAGTTAGTTTCGAGAGTTCAATCGCTAGAATAACTAACTGCTAGAAAGAATTTAGCCAAAAGAGAGAAAATCGTAAACGGCGGCCTGGGTATTCTTAGTTTTCAAACAGGTGTTCGCGTTAAGCGGGTCTCTGTTCTATCGGAACGTACTCCAAACCGATCTGACCCACATAGTTTGCCTTAGGTCGGATCAAACGATTAGATTCAATGTACTCGATAGAATGCGCAGTCCAGCCTGCTATCCTACTCAGCGCGAAGATTGGCGTAAACAAGTCGATGGGAATTCCTAACATGTGGAATACTAAGCCGGAGTATGAATCGACGTTTGGAAAGATCGGTGACCCAGCTAAATGCTTCAACGCACTACTTTCAATCGCTAGAGCAGTGTTGAACAGAGTCGTCTGGCCTTTCCTCTCCGCCAATTCTGCCCCGATCTTCTTGAGTACCTTATACCGTGGATCCCAGGTTTTATACACTCGATGCCCAAAGCCCATGATTCGCTTCTTCTCTGCTAAGGCTTGCGTCACGTAAGCCTCGGCGTTGGAAGGGTCGCCAACTTCCATCACAGTCTTAAGCGCGGCTTCATTGGCTCCACCGTGTAGAGGTCCCCTCAGAGCGCATATTCCTGACGTGATGATAGAATACATATCTGCAAGCGTGGACGCGGTGACCGTGCAAGCGAAGGTAGAAGCGTTCATCTCATGCTCCGCGTGAAGAATCAATGCTACATCCATAACTCGCGTGTCATATGCATCAGGCACATTACCGCTCAGCATGTACAAGAAATCCGCCGCATGACTTAACCCTGGTTTCGGCGAGATGGGATCTTGGTGATTGCGCAGCCTGTCAAAGGCTGCAATAATCGTGGGCGTCTTCGCCAATATCTGAAGCGATTTATCGATTCTAGCTTCCATCCCCCCAACTCCCCAACTGGTGGTCTCCGGTTCTGGATCATATGCCCCCAGGGCCGAGATAGCGGTTCTCAACGCGTCCACAGCATCACATGTGGGCGGAAGAGACCGAAGCAACTGTAAGATTCCTGAATCGATAGGCCGGTAACTTTCAATCCTCTTAACGAAATCTTGAAGCTGCCTCTTAGAAGGCAGTGTACCATAAATTAGTAGGTATGCTGTTTCTTCATAAGTTGACTTTGTAGTCAATTCCTCAATACTATAACCACGATAGAATAGCCTACTAGCTTCACCATCAACGTAGCAGATACTGCTCTCTTTAACATACACGCCGTCGAGTCCTTTATGGATTGTAACTGGTTCCTTTATTGACGACATGCCTAAGCTTTGACCACTTCCTCCAATTAATACGAGTCGCTTTAATGAATTACGCTATGGATGTGATAAAACAATAGAGATGTAGAGACAAATTGTTTCTACCCAGCGAGATACTTGAGCGGTGATGACGAGACAGGTTCTCTGGATTTACTGAGAATCCTCGAATCAAAAATTTCTCCTTTCTGTAATCTGACAGGCCACCAGGAAACCGTAACA
>CAYWMG010000454.1:0-2343 GCA_964459245.1 uncultured Candidatus Bathyarchaeia archaeon | reverse complement strand
CGCTGCTGGAACGCGTGAAATTCCTCGCTATCAGCGGGAGTAATCTGGACGAATTTTTCATGACGCGCGCATCTGTACTAAAACAGCAGATTGAGAGAGGTGACTTTGAATTGACTCCTGGCTCTCGCATGACTCCGCAGGAACAAATCAAGGTAACCAGGCAGCTGATCCTTCCACTGCTCAAGAACCAGAACAAGTGTTTGGAAGAACTTCTTCCATCATTGGCTAGAGAGGGAATACGCATCTTGAAGCCTAACGATATGACCAAGCGACAGAATTTAGCTATCCGCGAATATTTTCGAAGAGAAATACTTCCTGTCATGAAGAAACCAAATCAAGAATATTCCTCGGCCTACGTCTCCAATCTCCGAATCAACCTACTTGTAGTAGCCAAAGACCCTAGATTGAGAGAAACTACGGCCAAACTCATTGTTGAAGCGCCTACAGATAATTTTGATAGACTTGTCAGGATACCCGCGTCGAGCCGTGATGGCGTGGACAACTTCATACTATTGGAGGATGTGATCGGTGCAAACTTAGACCTGCTATTTCCATCGACCAAGATCATTAGATATTACAAGTTTAGAGTAACGCGAAACGCAGAAATAGATGTCAAAGCAGACGAGGATTCAGACTTTCTTACAACTGTGGAATTGAGTGTTAGACAACGACGCTATGGCAAGCCCGCCCGACTCGAGTTTGAAAGTTCTATGCCTCGCCATTTACGTGCCTACCTTGCAGAAAGCCTCGGTTCAGTTCGGGTTCCCCAACGCATTACTGAAGACGTGCAATATGAGATCGATGGCGCACTTGGCTTGGTGGACCTCTGGCAACTTCTCAAATTGAACAGACCAGCCCTCAAGGATACGCCTTTCAAAGGTTACATCATACCAGAGCTTGCATTAGGCAGTTCTGTCTTTAAAGAAATAGCCGCGAAGGATTTCTCGCTATACCACCCGTACGATAGTTTTGACATGATAGTGAATCTGTTTGAGAGTGCAGCAACAGATCATGATGTCACCGACATCTACATCACGCTCTACCGCAGCGATCCTAATTCACCCATTGTTGCTGCATTAAAGAAAGCCGCCTCTAACGGAAAAAGGGTGACTGTTTTAATCGAACTGAAAGCGAAATTCGATGAAGTTAACAATATCAACTTGGCAAAAGTAATGAGCCAAGCTGGAGTGAAAGTAGTCTACAACTTCCCCAAAATCAAGATCCATGCCAAAATAGCTCTAATCGTGAGAAAAGAGAACGGCAAGCTAATTCAATACTCACACATTGGCTCTGGGAACTACAATTCAATCACAACACGAATCTACGGAGACATCGCTTATCTAACTGCTAACCCTCAGATAGGGACCGAAGTCCTCGACCTCTTTCATAAACTGACAAGCGATGTCAGAAAACCAGAAGAGTACAAGTATCTGCTGGTTTCGCCAACCTCGCTGAAGAGCGAGATACTAAGGCGCATCGAGAGGGAGATAAACCAACACCAGAAAATGGGGAAGGGCTACTTGGCGTTCAAGGTTAACGGATTAGTGGATAAACAGATAATTCAAGCCCTCTATCGGGCATCTCAAGCTGGAGTAAAGATCGAACTCAATGTTAGAGGGATGTGCTGTCTACGGCCCGGTATTCCTGGCATAAGCGAGAATATCAGCGTTATATCAATCGTGGGACGTTTCCTCGAACACGCTAGAATCTACTACTTCTGGAATGGCGGAGAGGACGAAGTCCTTCTCGGCAGCAGCGATATGATGCCTAGAAATCTTGAGAGGCGAGTGGAAGTACTATTCTCCGTGCCGGATCCTATGATAAGATCCTCCATCCTAAAGTTTCTGATGATTCACCTGAAAGACAATGTAAAGGCAAGACGTCTCCTTTCTGATGGCTCCTACGAGTACATTAAACCAGCACCGGGAGGGGCAATTATTGATTCTCAACGTTGGTTAATCGAGAACCGAGGAATTTGGCATGCCGAAACTCGCCGCAATTGATGTCGGTTCGAACGCAATACGACTAGCGATGGCCACAGCCGATGACAAAGGAAGGTTACACACAGTTCAATCTAGCCGAGAAGCAGTAAGGCTAGGTGCCGATGTGTTCGCAAAAGGCGAGATCTCCGACAGTCGACTCGTTGAAGCAATGGATGCATTCCTCAAATTTCGAAAAATGATTAACCTTCACAAGACGAAACTAGTGAGAGCAGTGGGCACTAGTGCTCTCCGAGAAGCGCGAAATCGAGATTACTGCATTAACCAGATTGCCAAGGCGACCGAAATAACCATAGACCCGATCAGTGGAGAAGAAGAGGCACGCCTAGTTTTCTTGGCTGCT
>CAYWMG010000453.1:0-1658 GCA_964459245.1 uncultured Candidatus Bathyarchaeia archaeon | reverse complement strand
ATCCAGATGGTACATATATTTGCTAAGGTTAATCATGCGTGGAGAGCTTGGGCATGACATATGGAGCTGGCAAATACCAATATGAGTTGGTTCATGACTGGGCAAAGTTGCCTGAGGGCTGGAGCTTCCGCGACGTATGCGGCATTGCTATCGATAAGGAAGATAGAGTCTATGTCTTGAATCGCAGTGATCATCACATAATTGTCTTTGACCGTGATGGGAACCTGGTTCATTCTTGGGGTGAAGGATTTTTCAAGCGTCCTCACGGAAGCTGCATCGGCCCTGATAATTCGATATACTGCACTGATGATGTAAATCATGTTGTAGCTAAATTCACGCGTGAAGGGAAGCTGTTAAAGACATTGGGTACTCCTGGCGATGCTTCGGATACAGGGTATGCGCAAACTTTTGACCTCTGGGACAGCCTGAGAAGAATAGTTCGTGGTGGCCCACCATTTAATCGCCCAACGGGAGTTTCAATCTCGCCAAGTGGGGAGATCTATGTGTCAGATGGTTACGGAAATGCTAGGATCCATAAGTTCAGCAACGACGGTAAGTTGTTGTTGTCTTGGGGAGAACCAGGCGGCGAACCGGGACAATTCCGGTTGCCCCACTCGGTGCGGGTAGACAAACTAGGTCGAATATGGGTAGCAGACAGAGAGAATCATCGTATCCAAATCTTTGACGCTAGTGGGAAGTTTCTCGATGAGTGGACGGATCTTCTTCGTCCTACAGACCTTTTCATGGGTGAAGACGACACTGTGTACGTCTCTGAACTGTCAAATCGAGTCAGCATATTTACGATCGATGGCAAATTGATCGCGCGCTGGGCAACTACGGGCACAACCAAGGAAGAAGCTCTCTTCGTAGCTCCTCACGCGATTGCCGTTGACTCGCAGGGCGACATCTATGTGGGGGACGTCGCCATGACATATTCGAAGATTGACCGTGGGTCGAGAACCATTCAGAAATTCTCCCGCATGAGATAAGAAGTCTTCTTTTAGGAGTAATTTGCTGGTTTAGAATAACCGCTATTTTATTTTGCGGAGTACTTCCGCGTTGATAACAAAGTTTGGGATCGCACCTTTGAAATAATTGGCAATACCCTCGGCAGCGGTGACTGACATTCTAAAAACCGATTCCTCGCTCGATCCAGCTACATGAGGAGTAATTATGACATTGTCTAGTTTAGAAAGTGGATTCTTTGGATCCAAAGGCTCTTTCTCTGTGACATCCAAGGCAGCTCCGGCTATGCGGTTTTCTTTAAGTGCAACGTATAACGCGCTCTCATCTATTACCCCGCCCCTTGACGTGTTGACAATTACTGCTGTCCTCTTCATCAGGCCAAGTTCGCTCTTGCCTATCAGGTGATGTGTTTCTTCGGTCAGGGGTACGTGTATCGTAATGACGTCTGAATTTTTTAGGAGGGTATTGAACTCGACGAGTCTTGCTCCTAGTTCTTCAGCCTTTTCTTTCATGATGAAGGGATCGTAGGCGAGAATTGTCATTCCAAACGCTGCGGCTATTCTTGCGACCTTCTTTCCCACGTGCCCGAGGCCAACGACGCCTATCGTATGGTTGAGAATCTCCCTTCCATTTCCAATAGATCTTGATTGAACCCATTTGCCTTCTTTCACTAGAGTTGAGAGCATTGGAAT
>CAYWMG010000452.1:0-2000 GCA_964459245.1 uncultured Candidatus Bathyarchaeia archaeon | reverse complement strand
GACATTCGTTCTATGACGTTTTTCCCGAGTCTGGACCATTGACTACCGTATGGTGGACACAAGGCTCGCCGATGGCTGCAACTACCGCAACATCCTCACTGGCTGGACCTCCTGCGGCTTCACAAACTTGGACTGCTGCCGCGGTCGTCGTTCTAGTAGTTCTCGTTGGAGCATACTTCGCATATTCGAAAAAGAAAAAATAGGCTGAAACACGCCATCCCCTCTTTCGAGACAGACACACAAAGCATTGGCGTATCTCAATTCGTAGCAAAAAATACTCAACGATGACTACGGAGTCTATGGAGAACGCTAAGAAATTTTTCACCTTCCACCTGCTTAACAAGCTTGATTGATGACGCAGAAAACGTGTTACTTAATGGTGTAGATCCTGCGATATTACACTATTACAAAGCCCATCGTACAGATCATGTGGTTGATTTAATTACGCATGAGTGATGTATTTGTTGAAGGTTAAGAATACTCTAGCCGTGTTGACAAAATGAGTTTCAAATCGTATGCAGTCAAACGCCTGCTTCAAGCGATACCTGCGATAATTGTTGTTCTATTGGTGAATTTCGTAATAGTTAGATTTGCCCCAGGTGATCCTGCCCAAATGATTGCTGGTGAGGGAGCGACAGAAGAACAGGTTGCGATTATAAGACACGCGCTCGGTTTGGACAGACCAATGTTAGACCAGCTTGTTACTTACTTCAGGGATATTCTTAGTGGCAACTTGGGTTATTCGTTCCTGGAGATGAGACCAGTCTCCAGCATCATACTCGAGAGGATGATGAACACTCTAATGCTTGTACTCGCGGCATTGCTGCTTGCCGTGGTCTTGGGAGTGACTCTGGGAGTACTTGGGGCAAGTAAACCATACTCATTACTCGACAGTAGCGTCACGATTATAGCACTCACGGGTTACGCCATGCCAGCATTCTGGCTTGCCCAAATGCTTCTGATTTGTTTGGCGGTATTTTACCCAATCTTTCCAGCCGGAGGAATGACCAGTGTGAGGGTAACGCTGACCGGAGGTCAGTATATTGCAGACGTGCTATGGCACATGGTACTGCCAGTTGTAACATTGTTCTTGGTTTATGTTGCTGAGCAATTCCGTTTCACGAGGGGAAGCATGTTGGAAGTCTTGAGCCAAGATTACATAACCACGGCTCGTTGCAAGGGAGTCAGCGAACGATTGGTACTCTTCAAGCATGCGCTCAAGAATGCTCTACTGCCTCTGGTCACTGTCACAGGGTTGCGGATGGGAAACGTCTTTACCGGCGCTGTACTGGTTGAAATCGTTTATGGATGGCCAGGCGTCGGTAGATTGATGTATGACTCCGTCTTCGCCCGCGACTACCCTGTCATACTCGGATGTTTTGTGTTCATATCAATCTTCGTAATAATTGGTGCTTTCATCACCGATCTTGTTTACGCAGTGCTCGATCCACGGATTAGGTACAAATGAGGTGCCCACTGTGAACCTTCGAATGTTCATCAGAGGTTTGGATATTTTCTGGTATAGGTATAGGAAGAATCGCCCTGCGGTATTGGGAGCGGCTATCGCTTTCGTCATCGTTTTAGTCGCCTTAACAGCTCCGCTTCTGACCCGCTACGACCCGCTCGCCACGTTAATGGGGCCATCGTTCCAAGAGCCTCTCACATACCCACACTATTTTGGAACGGACAGTTTGGGTAGGGATGTATTCTCCGGGATTCTATACGGGACAAGGACGGCGTTGATGGTGGGCATTCTTTCAGCAGTGACGTCAGCGGTAGTGGGAACTTTGGTAGGTATGACGGCAGGTTTCTATCCGGGTAGAGTTGATGACGTTCTGATGAGAATAACAGAGACGTTCTTAGTTATACCCATCTTCTTCCTGGCATTGATTCTCATGGCCTTCATAGGTCAGAGTATTAGGAACGTAATCATGGTGATTGGACTTTTGAATTGGCCCACAACTGCTAGGCTTGTGAGGGCTGATTTCATGTCAATCAGA
>CAYWMG010000451.1:0-5478 GCA_964459245.1 uncultured Candidatus Bathyarchaeia archaeon | reverse complement strand
CAGACGATCTTTTTTCGCGAGATCCGCAACGCCACGATTTGTACATGCCGTGGACGGAATCACATTACAAGTACGACTCGGGGAGGTGCTCTCACTAGTTGGGGAATCAGGTTGCGGAAAGACTACACTCGCTAGGTTGATTCTGAAGCTACTAGACCCAACAGATGGCACCGTTCTTTTCGATAGCCGTGACATTTTCAAAATGAACAGGGCCGAGATGCGCAAACTTAGAACTCAGATGCAGGCCGTATTCCAGGATCCTTACAGTTCACTAGACCCTAAGAAGCCGATTTACCAAATCGTCGCTGAACCTCTAGTGGTCAACAAGTTGGCGAAAAATCGCGACGACGAAATAGTAAGAGTAACCTCAGCTCTCGCCTCAGTCGGTCTCACCCCGCCCAATCGTTTCTTCAGTAAACTACCTTACGAGCTAAGCGGAGGCCAGAGACAGCGCGTTGCAACGGCCCGCGCGATAGTTGTCAATCCACGATTGATCCTTGCCGATGAACCGGTATCGATGCTCGATGTCTCGATTAGAGCAGAAATCTTGAGTCTGATGCTAAAACTCAAGCAGCAACTCAACCTGACTTATGTCTTCATCACGCACGATCTGGCAGTCGCTCGATACATTTCAGACCGACTAGCTGTGATGTACTTAGGTAAAATAGTGGAGATTGGTCGCGCCGAAGACGTATGCATGAAACCTGTTCATCCTTACACTAAGGCACTATTGTCGGCACTTCCCACCGGCGACCCAAGAACACGAGGCAAACCTGTCGAAATCAGAGGCGAGCTGCAAAGCGCAACAGATCTGCCTCGAGGCTGCAGGTTCAAGCCACGATGTCCGTACGCATTTGAGAGGTGCGAAGAAGAGCCCGAACTGATCAAAGTTGGAGATGACCACTACGCAGCGTGCTGGCTTACCTAATGCAAAGCCATTGTGGCGAAATCCCGCTTGAACGAGTCTGATAAAGTTCTTAGACTTGGCGTTATTGGTTGCGGTTCCATCGCCCAAGAGTCTCATCTTCCAGCCATCAGCCAAATACATTCCACGAGACTCGTAGCTGTCACCGATATTGATCTCTCGAAAGCCATGGTCGTCAAAGAAAAATTCCATCCGGTACACGTCTGCGAGGACTACAAAGAACTTCTCGAACTGGAAGAGGTTGATGCAGTAGACATTTGTGCCCCCACCAAATCCCATGCTGAGATTGCTGTCGCTGCCGCGAACGCTGGAAAACATGTTCTCTGCGAGAAACCAATCGCGCTTACACTAGAAGAAGCCGACAGAATGATCAAAACCTGCGAAAAAAACCATGTAAAGTTGATGATAGCTCACTCGCGCAGGTTCATACCACGATATTCCATTGTCAAACGCCTAATCAAAGAGAGAAAGATAGGAAAACCCATATGGGCGCTTCAAATCTCGAGACGGACCAAAGCAGAACCCCGATCATGGTACTTCGACCCCAAAATGACCTACGGACCCATAGCAGAGGTCGGCATCCACGACGCAGATTTGCTTCGTTGGTTCTTCAACGACGAAGTAGCCCAGGTGCAGGGAACTGCAAGGAGAAAAACCCCCAATTCTCCTTTGTACGATCAAGTATTCGCGGCCCTCAAATTCAGAAGAGGGTCAGTTGGTTCTTTCGAGGTTGGATATGTTCTCCCGAAGGGTTACGCACAGTACACAACCCTTGAGGTTATGGGGTCAGAAGGGTTTGTGTCAGCTTCGGACAACTACATGAACACCCTCTTGAAAGGCGCCGAGAACGGAGTCACTTATCCGCTCGCATACCGTGACCTCCTGACTGTAAATAGCGCGTATATTAGCGAAATCGCTGCCTTCATCCACGCGGTAATCCATAATCGAATACCACCGGTCACTGGTCGGGATGCTCGGTCAGCCCTTGAAATCATTCTAGCTGTGCTCCAGTCGATTGAGCATGAAGCCCCTGTCAATCTACCTCTATGAAGGGATTCTGCGATGCAACCCATTGCGCTAATGATATTGGAAGATGACGTTCGAACCGAACTTTCGACAATTATCGATGCTGGGAAGATTATTGAAGTGCATCCTTCAGTAGGAGTTGCTCAGCTTAAAAGCAGATTGACGAAGTCAGGTGCGTTCGCTATTATCGGCGCCGGTCCCAAGAAAGCAGATTTTGCCCGCGAGGCCCTTTTACTCAGAAAACATGTTCTGAGCGATTTTCCCGCTGGGCTAACCTGGAGTGAGGTTGCGAGGCTCAAGCAGATCTCAGCATCTAAAGGCGTTCTCTTCTATTCGCCTAACCTCTTGCGGTTCGAGGCGGGCATAAATGAACTTAGCCAAATGGTCGACCGCGGTGCATCCAAGTTGCTGTCCGTCACTATTAGTTGCGATTTGGCAGGAAGAGGTGAGCAGACGCAACTCTTGATGAAGTTCGCTCAAATTATCGACATGATTGAATGGCTGGTGGGTTCAAAATGTGTAGATGTTCGCCAAGAGAAGTCTCATAGAGTAGGATCTGCCACCGCGAGAGTGGTACTCATGTCGCATCAGAATGACGTTAAGACGTTGCTGAACCTCCGCTGCGGGGCTTCAAGAAATTCTTCGCTCTGGATCGATTGCATATTCAATGACTCGATAGTTCACGTTGACCCAAAGTCTCAGAGTGTACGACTCGTCTCCTCAAGCAATGCTTCTCACAGTGAAGTAAACTGGACAGTGCAGCCGCTGAGCAAAGCCATAGGGGCATTCAAAATGATGATGCGCCATGGTTCTGGGGAGTCGGATTTCAATAGTCAGAGACGCCTTATCCAACTAACTCGAGAGCTAGTCTAGCTGTCAAGATTTTCAGGCCAACCAACATTCTGAGAAATTGCCTTCGTGTTTAGTTTTGGATCTTTTCAGATGCTCTCAACGGTCAAAATGAGAGATTTTCACTTTCCTTCTTTCTCCGTATTCTCATTCAATCCAGGACGGAAATATCTTATACTCGCCCATCGCAGGAAACCGTGGCGAGAGAGACGATTAAACCACGTGTCTACGTAACCAGACCTATTCATCGCGAAATGATTGACATCCTTCAAGCGGGCATGGATACGCGAGTGAACGAGATAGAAGGAGTACCCTCCAGACAAGTCATAGCAAAAGAAACAGCAGGAGTGGACGCTATAGTAGGTGCGCTTGGTGACCAGATTGATTCTGAAATCATGCATGAAAATAAAAATCTAAAAGCCATCCATATTCTAACGAGTTCAAGTCTACCTGAGGATTTCCTTGAAAGCGGAATAGATTTCGATTCGGCTAACAAACTTGGGATCTGTATCACAAATAGCCCAGTGATGGCTGAACCAATCGCCGATTTCACTTTCGCTCTTATGCTAGCTTTATCGCGCAGACTCATTGAAGCTGATAAATTTGTTCGAGAAGGATCGTGGCAAAGAGCGGTTGGGGCTTCCCACATTGCGACTTGGTCATATGCATTGCATATTGGATCGGACATATTCGATAAGACCATCGGCATTATAGGCCTAGGAAGAATCGGGCGCCTTGTGGCGAGACGCGCCAAGGGATTCAACATGAGAGTGCTTTACTATGATGCAGTGAGACAACCCGCTGTTGAAGGCATCCTAGGCGTAGAGTTTACGTGTTTAGACGATTTGCTCAGGGAATCAGATTTTGTCACCTTGCACACTCCACCGATTAAACACATTATTGGAAGTCGCGAGTTAGGGTTGATGAAGAAGAGCGCGTTCTTAATCAATACTGCAAGAGGGAGAAATGTTGACTTGCTAGCTTTACAAGAAGCGTTAAAGAGAAGTCAGATAGCAGGTGCAGGGTTAGATGTGTATGAATCAGACTCCATAGGTTCAGACAGTCCTCTCAGTAAGCTGAACAATGTGGTTTTAACTCATCATATGGCTCCTTTCACCATTGAAACATGTAAAAAACTTGCAATGGGCGCTATTGAGAATATCCGAAGTGCGCTAGAAGGCAAGACGCCGCCCAACCTCGTGAACCAACCGACCACAAGGAGACGAGCCATCGCGACAGATACTCCACGGTGAGATCCTGAATCAAATCCGAACGTAGCTTGAACCACTACTTTAGTGCTCTGAGCTTCAATTAACTCTTCAAACGATCCTCAGAAGACGCCCTGACACGCCTCAACCATTCTACACATTGGTTCCTGCAATTCATACGATTGTTGTCTATTTCTAATGGTATGGGGTATGGTCATGGTGTCCAGGCGGAGTGGATGGTGGAGTTGGTGGGGTTGGGTAGTCGTGGTGTCCGGGTGGAGTGTGAGGTGGAGTTGGGTCATCATGGTGTCCAGGTGGTGGGTAGGATGGGTGTGATGGATAGGATGGATAGGAGGGGTATGAGGGGTACGCTGGGTAGTACCAGTAATACCCGGGAGGGGAGTAGTAGTTAACGCCATTAACTTGCAGCGTTTGGGTCGTTGAGGTTAGTAAGTTAGACCCGTTTGGGCCATTGCTGTAGATTGAGACCATGACCTGTAAATTATCACCCTGCACGAGGGGGATGGTGAACACAAGTTGGCCATTGAATACATTACCACCATCCACCTGGGTGAGTATTGTGTTCGTTGAACCTAGATTATTATTGGTTGACGCATCGTATACGTTGCCTACAGCAGATAGTTGACCAGTGATGAAGGAGCAGGTTGCTGATACGGGTATTATTAATTGAAAGCTTGAAACATAATACGTCGTGGGCGTGGTAGGATAACCAAGCTGCGCCGTACATGAATCAGCCAAAACCAAACTACTACTGCCTGAAACAAACACAACTCCTAACAGGACCACTAACGCTACTAACGCCACGAAAGCACGATTACATGTTCGCAACAATCTCAACCTCCAAACATACATACCCATAACTATCCCATGTAGTTGCGTATAACGAGTGTGGACGAATCATCTCCAGCCACTTTAACGTAAGGCAGAGTCCACCGATTACTGACTATATCTGTCTACTGAAGACGAAATTCGCAGCATCGGAGCCAAGCCTATTTTATTCTCGGGACAGAAGATCGCAACAAGCCTGTCCAATTCTTCTAAATCATTTGGAAACATTGAGAAGTTCTCTAAACTTCGTAATCAGATCGCGATCGCGTCAACGCATTAAACACTAACCTATCGTTAGACCAAAATTGGTCAATGCAGGTAAAGTTGAGTGATTCTTGTAAATTCAGGCCACGCATGAGTGCCAAGCATGCTCGCCTCTTTGCGTCTAAACAGTTTATCACAAGTTGCCAATTGACTTGGGAAGACGGTTCGGTAGAATATGTGTTGTAGATTGGCAGAGAGAGGCATGTTGCTTCTGCTCATCGTTTTGATTGCGTCGGCTGTCTCGTTGCCGGTTAAGGCGACGGTTCCAGTAGTGGTTTATGATCCTTCGCCGAGTCCTTCCCTGCCGCTTCCTGTCATAGGTTACGCTCCGCCGATTGTTCCTGTTTCGGGTGTTAT
>CAYWMG010000450.1:0-3066 GCA_964459245.1 uncultured Candidatus Bathyarchaeia archaeon | reverse complement strand
GTTGATATCTCGTGGAACGTAAATTTTTGAGGAGGTCGCTGTTTCATTCTGAAGTCTTTCAGTGGTGCCCGCGAAATTCTTGGTTGTTTCACCGTATTTTGCTCCGAATTCTTCCAGTCTCGTGTATTCCTGTCTCAGTTTTCGATTACCCGTCAGAATTTCCTGTTGGTGTTCTCCCGACTTTATGCGACTTTTTATTTCTTCCTGGAGCTGGTTACTGTCAGTATTGAATTGAAGAATTGTAGAGTCCAGTTGACATGGATGCCATGAAGGTGAAATAAAGGATGACTTGTCGAGTTGCAGTCTCTCAACTACTTCTTGAGCGAGGTGGTTGAGACTAAGCCTAGCCTCCCTGTCACTTGTATGTTTACTTAGTAGTGCGTCAACTGCATGCTTAGCGTAGGCAACCGTTTGTTTGACATTCTCGTAATCTTCCCATTCAGTCAAGTCACAGTTGACTTTTTCGTGCAGGAAGAGCTGATTGAAGACTTGCAATGTATATTCCGCATATGAGTCTGCACGAAAAGATCCCTTTTGCGGGGGTGGCGGGAATTTTCTTAGAGCAAGTAATGCTTGTACGAATGTTCGTTCGTCTTGCATTCCTTTCCAGACTTGTAGGCCTTGCATATCGATGTAGTAGTCCTCAAGAATGTTTCTAACACTAAGATCCAAGAATGATAGACCAGAATCAAAGTTGTGGATCTTTTCACCTGAGTCTTGCTCTCGGTGTGTTGTTCCTGGAAGCAAGTTGTGGTTAACCTTCACATGTTGTGCTTCGTGCCTGAGTCCGAAGCGCCACACTCGGTAACTGTTGAAGCCGGACATACCCGCGAACAACAGTTTCTCTGGTACCGCTATATTACAGCCAGAGACCGAGAAGGATGACTCGGGTTTGACTAGCACGTTTACTTGGTTACATGCGCTCCACGTTGGAGCCAAGAATGCGGCGAGTGATTGAAGTATTTCAGATCTCAGTTATTGTTCACTTCTGCTCTGACACGGTCGGATTCTATTATCGCTATTCTTGCGCTCCCTTCTCCATTCCGAATAAGGAGACTATGAGGTCGTTGACTTTCTGAGCTTCGATTTCACCCCACTGCTGATAGACGTTGCCGAAAACCGCTGTGGCAACTGTTGCGGCATTCATTCCTTGGTTGACAAGCCTAGTGAAAGCAATAGTTTCTCTGATGGTTGGGCTGTAAGGTATGTCCCCTACATCAGCTCTCTCTCGAAGCTTGTTAGCCAATGTGATGGCTAATTCGACGCTCTCGCGATTGGCCATTTCCTTCACGTGGAGCTTAACGATCTGCATCTCAACATCCGGAGGTGGATATTTGAGGTATATCCGGACTGGAAAACGGCTGATTATTTGCGCCGGTAGCTCTTTTACTCCAGCATAGGTTACGGGGTTTATTGTTGCTACGACCCACCAATCAGGGTGTGCGTTCACGACTTCGCCATCATTCTCCTTAAGGCCCAGTTGTCGTCGGTCATCCAATGCTTCATCTAATCGTATGAGGACATCTGGCTCTGCTGCTGACAGTTCATCACAATATAGTGTGGAACCTTCACGCATTGATTGAGGCAGGATTCCTTCTATGAAGTATGTGTTACCCTCATGAATTCCTTTTGTGCCGACCAGGTGTGATTCTCGTGTGCGTAAGCTGAAGTTGATCTCTCTCACTTTGCGTTTCATAATTGCGTTGAATCGTCGGACCAGCTGCGTCTTTCCTGAACCAGCAGGGCCGATGACTAAGACAAACTCTCTCGCTTTGTATGCGTGTTCAAGAACTGGTAAATTGCTCTGCCAGTCGTAGTACAATATATCGCCAAGGGCTTGGTCAGAATACTTCTGCAGAGAGCCCTCCGTTTCTGGCGCTGTTTGGGCAGGACCTATCCAGCGATACGTATCATTATTTAGCTGTTTGACGATCCCATACTTTATTGCGCATGAGAACTCGTACCAAAGGCTCTTGTTGTCAGGGAATTGGTTCACCAGATCTACTTCTCTAAACTCTTTGGCTTCTCTCATCCATGCAGCCAAGTCTCGGGCATCGGTCATAACTATAACTCACTGTAACTTCAGTTACGAGAGGATATACCAGGATTTTAAGATACTAGTATATCAAACACTCAGGCGAAAATTTCAGAAAAAATTGTGCATGTGGTAAAGTAGAAAAATAAAAAAGGTAAGTTTTGGGCGTTCGCTTAACGTGCCACTGTTAGTGTTGTTGTGATGGGAGCTACTCCAGGTATCTCCCATTCCTCCCACATTTCGTCGACTTTCTTTTGGAAGAGGCTGTAGTCTTCATTGGTGAAGTGTGAGAACCGTCCTTGCTTCTCTAGGTATTCTTTGACGGGTGTCCTCTTCTTCGTCGCATCGTAAGTGTACTTGACCTGTCCGTTGATGATCTCGTACAGTGGCCAGAGGCCGGTTTGGACCGCTAGGTGGCCGAGGTCGCCGGAGTAACGTGGGTGGTAGTCCCATCCCTTAGGGCACGGGTCTAATGTGTGTATGAATGTTGGTCCTCCAATGTTTAGTGCTTTCTTGACCTTGTTCATGTAATCCATGGGTGGGAAGGTTGCGCATGCGGTTGCCACATATTTGCAGTTGGGGTGTCCGACGGCTAGCATTGGTGCGATGTTCTTCTTCCAGGATTTTTGCATTATTCTCTCCTTGGAGCCGGTTGGTGTGAATGTTGTCTGGGCTCCATACGGAGTGAGGGTGGTTGCTTGAATGTCGGTGTTTGCTGCCGATTCATTATCGTACATTATGATAAGTAAGTCATAGTCTGTTTGCAGGGCACGCGAGATTCCGCCTATGCCCATGTCGCCGCCGCCAAGGTCTCCTGAGAAGTTTATCACGTTAATCTTCTCTGTAGGGATCCTGCCCTTTCTCATCAACGCTCTAAGCCCTGCCGCCAGACCAATAGCTGAGGCTCCTCCACCTCCGAGTTGGGTGTGCATCCATGGTATTATCCATGGAGTTGTCATGTAACTTGTGTTTGCGACGTACATGCATCCTGTCGCGCCTGTTGCAATAGTTCTAGATCCTGCAGCTTTTAT
>CAYWMG010000449.1:0-2681 GCA_964459245.1 uncultured Candidatus Bathyarchaeia archaeon | reverse complement strand
CGTTAAAATCCCTGTTGGACAACTCTCCTCAGTAATCACAACACATCCAATGCCCTTGTCAGCCATAACTTGAAGAATATCTCTAACGGGTTCAGTTGCCTCTGCACTCACAACATCCTTGGTCATCACCCTAGCTACAGTATGTTTGGTCAAATTCTTCTCAGCTTTCAGTGTCCGAACGTTTGGTTGGCTATCATCTTCCGAGTCTGTGTTGTAATTCTGGGCAGTTGTATTGTCTTTAGAATCTTCTCAACGTTCAAGCATGTTATTTTGTTTGCGCCCAAGTCCGATACGCCTGCAACATACTCGCAAGCGAGGCGGCTTGGCTTAATGGAAGGCTTGGTGATCTTCTCTGTTGAAAGATTAAGGACGTCGCACGCCTCATCAACTGTTAATCCGATGGGACCATAGACTGATTGGACAACAATAGTGATCTCACTCTTTGATGAGTCGCTTAGACCTAATCGGGTTTTAAGATTTAGTACAGGGATTGGGATACCGTGGTGCTTCATTAACCCCGCCACATAACTTGGTTTTCCAACAATTGAGGTAATCTGTCCTCGTATAACCTCAAGGACAAGACTTGCGCTCATGCCATACAGTTCACCATTGAGACTGAAGCTAAGTATTGGAACAACTGAAGGAGTCTTTATCGAGGCGTTCTTTTCAGCATTCTTAGTCCTTTCAATGGTGTAATCATTTATGGCCTTCTTCGTGCCTTTTTGAACCGTGATGAAGTTCTGCTTCTCTCTTTTGAATCTCGCATACTCACGTTTGGTTTCAGCTGTCAATCTTTCGAGCGAGTTCTTCAGAATATGAAGCTGTCTAAGTTCCGATTGCAATTCATCTCTCATTCTAAGGATATTCTGTGGTGCTTGTCTTTCCTGTTTGGCAAGCATTCCGCACTTCCACGGGGGAGTATGTCGTCGACGTTTTTCTCGATTCATCTCCCGACTGATGCTTGCCAGCATCTCTCGTTGTTCTGTCACTTGATGGATCAGCAATCGCAGTTCCGTTTTCATCCCTCTTAACTCATTGTTAGGAAGCTCGTGAGTCGTGAATTCAATAAATTTCTTAGCTAATTGAGATGCCTGTTCGGAAACATTTTGCGGGCGTCTCTGAATTTGTGCGTGACTCGACCGTCGCTTGCGTTTTAGACGTATGTTAGGTGGAGAGGTTGCTGTCACTTGATCTTGTAGCCAAGTAGCTTCAAGTTTTCTCTTCTCTGTTTCCAACTGCGTCTTTAGAAGCTTCACGCTGTTTAATTCACTGATCGTTTGTGAGTCTGCCAGTTGTAGATTAGATTCCCTAAATTTCTCGATTATCCGATCCAGAACGGTCAAGACATGCGTGACACTGTCAACTTCGTTCCCTAGGTCTATCAGGCTTGGCTTATTCTCTTGCCTCGCTCTCAGATACGCCTCTTTCTTCAACCTAACGGCTTCACGCAGTTCTCTGAGTTGTCTGTTAATTTGAGTAAGCGCGATAACCCCTAATGGGTCCGATGATACTTCCGCACTCAACTGAACCATTACTATTCTTCCTGATGCGGCTGCGTCGCATGTCTCTCGGTCAAAGCGTCAATTAATTCTATGTAAGATTCCACGGAACAATGAAGTTCCAGATAGATGGTTGCGATTCCTGAGCCCTGCAACGCAATGCTTACATCCGCTATCCCATCAGTTGCGAATCACGCTCCACCGCGACCACGCCGGTGCCTCCAATCATCCAAGAACGCCAAGTAGAGAGTTAGAGTGTAACATTCGATCAAACAAACGATTATGTCATCTAGCAAAGCGCCCTAATCATCCGGGGCTCCCAAGCAATGAACCGTGCGCCAGAGACTGAGCATTCTGTAGGGCGCGGTGGTAATACTCATCCTTTAAAGGATATGAGAATCAGAACAAAGGCGCAGTTGCTTTTTGTCTTTGGATGCTTGATCCCGCTAATTCTCGTCAACCTAATACTATTCTCACCCGCACAACCATATGCGTACGGTAACGCGATTTTTGACTGGGTAAAACTCGTAATTCTATTAGATACTGTCTTCGTAGTCAGCCATGTAGTGGTCTGCTTCTACCTAGTAGAAATTAGCACTCGTGCAACACGTTTGTTGTCAGCAGTTAAACGATTTGTGAATGGCGATTTAACTACAAAATTTGAGATAGATAGTAAAGACGAGATTGGCGTACTGGCCACTGGATTGGCAGAGATCATCAGGCAGAACGCCAACTTAGTTGACACGGTAAAGCGTTCTATTCCAAATATCTGTAGAATAGGAGAAGAATATTGCGCAAACGCTAAACAAATTGCTGCAGTCTCACGTCAAACTACTGCCCGTTTTCAGCACGTGGCTAGGGGAGTCAAGGATCGAACGGTCGCAATTCAGGGTGCTCGTTCCTTATCCAGTCAAATTAACACTCGTATGAGGGGCATCTCTAAGGCTACCCAAATGATCGCCGACAAGACCCACCAAGAGCTCCCTGCTCTTGTTCAAGCTAACAAGGAGTTGGCGGGGGTGCAAGAAACCATGAATGTTGTTAATTCTGCTTCATCGCGGGCAGCTGAGGCCGCTGCAAGTCTGGCAGAAAAAGCGAAAAACCTTGTTCAAACTGCAAATGCGATCTCCTCATTAGTAGACCAAACGAATCTGGCAATGCTGAACGCGGCAGTGGAATCGG
>CAYWMG010000448.1:0-3179 GCA_964459245.1 uncultured Candidatus Bathyarchaeia archaeon | reverse complement strand
ATCCTTCGTGCTTGTACCCAAAAATCGTGCCTTCATGCATAAGCTTCGGAAAAACATCTAATTCTAAAGATGCCCGACGGCCCTTTGCAATTCTGCTGAAAACCGATGGCGTGAGAACGTAAACTCCAGCGTTGACCCATGCTTCTCTGGCGTGCCTCTTTCTTGGTTTCTCAACGAAACTAATCACCTTGTTCTCGGGATCAAGTTCCACTGCTCCAAATCTTGTTGGCGTTGTCGACTTGGCAAGAACAATTGTTGCAACAGCGTTTGATTTCTTGTGAGCGTAGATTAACTTGTCAAGATTGAGCCCTGAGAAGATAACATCACCATTCAGGGCTAAGAAGTCCGACGTAATCATGGCTTCCGCGTTCTTTATGGCGCCTCCAGTATCCAGAGGTTCTTTCTCGAAACTATACCGCAATCTAATTCCAAGCCGATGTTCATCTAGATATCGAACGATCTGTTCTTGTAAATATCCTATAGCCAGGATGATCCTGTCGAACTCATATTTTTTCAAATATTGGATTTGATACTCCAAGAGAGCCTGATACCCTATGGGGAGAAGCGGCTTAGGGGTTGAGAAGGGGCTGGGTCTTATTCTGGTCTCGAGGCCTCCGCAAAGAATGAGTGCGCTTCGTTCAGGCCGAAATTGTTTGATGCCGAGGTTTAACAAAAATTCCGCAGTCTCAGACCGGTTTCTGAATCGAGTACCATCAACTAGGACGTCCACCTTCCGCATCAACGATGGGTCCAACGTCATACTGTAACGGCGTTTCATAGCTAACGATGTAATACTGAATAGATCTTAATTGTATTACCGTCCAGGGGCTTCCCCTGATCCGTTGGCCAGCCCTTTATGTAATTTTCCAGATTAATTCATGAGCTTACTTTTGTTGCGATATCTTAAGATAATGCGCTCACTCCCGACTGATTCGCATTACGGAAATCGGTGGAAGAGGTAATATGTGGCTGTCAAGTAGCCGAATTCAGAACAAGCGTGTGTTCTCATCGACACTCGCAGATTTCAAAGAACATCGAATAAATTGAACAAGGAGTTAGATCTTATGTATGTCTACCTTTTTGAAGAAGGAAGTTCAAAGCTAAGGAATCTACTGGGTGGAAAAGGCGCAGATCTTGCCGAGATGACAGCGCTCGGGCTGCCCGTCCCTCCAGGCTTGACTATAACTACTGAAGCTTGTAACTATTACAGTTCGCATGGATCAAAGTTTCCTGCAGGTTTAGAACAGGAATTAACGACAAAAATTCAGAAAATTGAATCCAAAACCGGTAAAGTGTTTGGGTCCCCCACTAATCCTTTGTTAGTGTCCGTTCGGTCCGGGGCTCCCATATCCATGCCAGGAATGATGGACACAGTACTGAACCTTGGACTGAATGATAATACCGTACGAGGTCTCATCAAGTTAACGAATGACGAACGATTCGCGTACGATGCGTACCGTCGCTTCGTCCAAATGTTCGGCAAAGTAGTCTTGGGTGTTAAGGGCGAAGAGTTCGAAGCTATCATCCGACGCCACAAGGAAAAATTGAAAGTGGAATCTGACATTGATTTGGATTCCAAGACTCTAATCACGATTGTCAAGGAATTCAAACAACTCATTAAAGACAACACTCACCAAGACTTTCCAGAAGATCCACAAGCACAATTACGACAGGCTGTTGCCGCTGTCTTCCAATCGTGGAATGGTCATAGAGCAAGAGTGTATCGCCAAGCCAACAAAATATCCGACACGTTAGGAACCGCAGTAAACATTCAAGCAATGGTATTCGGAAATATGGGTTCCAATTCTGGAACGGGTGTCTGCTTTACACGAAACCCCTCAACCGGAGAAGGTGTACTATTTGGAGAGTTCCTAATCAACGCACAAGGCGAAGACGTGGTAGCTGGCACCCGTACGCCCAAACCCATCGCTCAACTACGAGACGATCTTCCAGAAATGTACAAAGAGTTGACGAAATATTGCAAACTTCTCGAAAAACACTTCAAAGACATGCAGGACATAGAATTCACAATTGAGAAGGGGCACCTCTACATACTGCAAACGAGATCAGGGAAGAGAACCGCACCAGCAGCAATCAAAATAGCTGTAGAAATGGTTAACGAGGGCGTTCTGGAAAAGGACCAAGCTCTCCTGCGAGTTCAACCGGCACAAGTAGACCAACTGGTTCATCGACAACTAGATCCAAACAGCAAAGTGAAACCAATAGCCACAGGCCTCCCCGCTTCACCGGGAGCTGCTACTGGAAAGGTAATCCTCGATACCGATGAGGCTCACCAATTAGGTCAACGTGGCGAAAGCGTCATCTTGGTAAGAGAAGAAACAGCTCCTGAAGACATTCATGGCATGATCGCCGCTAAAGGTGTCCTCACGAGTAGAGGAGGTATGACATCTCACGCTGCAGTCGTAGCACGCGGGATGGGCAAACCAGCCGTAGTTGGTTGTGAACAAATCAAAATCGACCTCGACACTCAAACGTTCACCGCTGGCAAACTTACAATCAAAAAGAATGAGATCATCACAATTGATGGAACAACGGGAAACGTATTGCCAGGAGAGATTCCAACAATCGAACCGAAACTCAGCCCTGAAGCACAACAAATCTTAGGCTGGGCTGATGAAATACGACGATTAGGCGTAAGAGCCAACACAGACACGCCTTCCGGAGCTGCAAAGGCTCGCGAATTAGGAGCAGAAGGAATCGGCCTCTGTAGAACAGAACGCATGTTCAACCAGCAAGACCGCTTACCCATTGTACAGGAAATGATACTGGCAGACACGGACGATGAACGATCAAAGGCCTTGGAGAAGTTGAAACCACTCCAGAAGGGAGACTTCAAGGATATTCTCCGAACCATGCACGACCTTCCAGTAACCATCCGACTCTTAGACCCACCCCTACATGAGTTCCTCCCCAAGCAGGATGAACTCCTCGCAGACATAAGCGAGCTGAAGAATAAGCATGATGAACCTGGGCTAAAATCCAAAGAACGAATACTCCGTAAAGTAATCGCACTATCCGAGCATAACCCGATGCTGGGCCATCGAGGATGCAGACTAGCAATAAGCCACCCCGAAATATACCAGATGCAAACAAGGGCTATTATCGAAGCTGCATGTGAACTGAAGAAAGAAGGATTCAATATTCAACTCGAAATCATG
>CAYWMG010000447.1:0-2250 GCA_964459245.1 uncultured Candidatus Bathyarchaeia archaeon | reverse complement strand
TTTTGCATTTGACTTCGGCGATATGCGCAATTTGAGCAGCTTCAATCCGAGCGAGGTTGAGATTGAACGCTTCGTTCAGAGCCAAGGCTAAACTAAGCGCGCCAGCACCACTTGCGCCGAACCCTTGTCCAATGGGGACGTCGACATGGTGTGCGACAAGAATCCTATGGCTTCCTCCAACCATAGAAAGGAAATGTTTCACAACCTGTGTCGAAACAGCCGCAGACTTCATTTGTCCATTAATCGTAATTTTAATTGAATTTTCTGAGGACTTCTTGACCAGCACACTAGTTGTCACGCCTGAGGATACGGAGACGCCTGCTCCTTTAGAGCCGACTCTCAAGGGATCGGCCTCTTTGTCAAATATTTGGAAAAATCCTGTTATATGCGCTGGCGAGAAAGCTTCAGCTTTCATCACGCTATGGCACCAACATTGGCCGACTCTGAATCTAGTTTCTTCCTCGTGGAACTATCCAGTTGTAATTGCCCGGATTAGCATAGGTTTGGTTCAAAATCTCCGCACCGTCTCACGGGTGTTTAGTTGTCTAATTGCTAAGGAAGCCAAGAATGAGTTCATTGAACTCGTCTGGGTTTTCTAGATTGCTCATGTGAGCTGTATTTGATATTAAGTGAATTTCAGATTTTGGAACTTTATCATGCATTTCTTGCGAAGCCAAGGGAGGGGTAAGCGTGTCGTGTTCTCCCACAAGAATGAGCGTTGGAACTTTGATGCCGGCAAGTGTTTCTGTTGTATCTGTTCTACTCGCTAAAGCCAGTAACGCTCCGCAAATTCCGAGAGAAGAGTTCAACTGAATTATTTGCTTAATCTTCTCTACAGCATAGTTTTTCTTAGTGAGGCTATCAGTGGAGAACACTGCTTTCACGAAGCTTTCTGCATATTGTTTCACTCCCAAGGTCTTGATCGATTTGATTGAAGCAGCCCGTCTTAACTTAGTTTCAGTAGAGTCTGATTTTGATTGAGTATCGGCGAGAATTAATGCCTTGACTCTCTCAGGGTTTCTCTCGATAACTCTCAGAGCTATGTAGCCGCCCATTGAGAGTCCGCACAGAACAGCTTTTTCTATCTTCAGATGATTCAGTAACCCAACGAGATCGTCTACGAACGATTCAATCATATATTGCCCGTCACCAACTCCGCTATTCCCATGTCCACGGATATCGTACGCTATAACACGGAACTTGCTTTTGAGAAATTCAATTTGAGGTTGCCACATTTCATGACTGAACGGAAATCCGTGAATTAGAACTACGGGCAGCGCTTTGGGAGCGCCTATATCAATGTAGTAAATTTCCACGCCGTTTACAACAGCTTTCATGGAGCTCAATCTTTCATCATTTAGTTCGGAGTGAATAAACTCACCGCCGACATACAATGCTCTAGAGTAGGTCAAGCTGCCGTTCCAAGCTTCCCATTTTCCGCAAGTTTAGTAAAGTCAGTGTACTCGCAATTGCTGCATGCGTCGAGCAAACCGTTTTATCATAAGAAATGAGCCATGATTCGAAGTGAATCATGGAAATGCGTGACCAAGAAAGTATCATTGGGCGCCCGTTATTTACCGGCCGAGCGGATGTCAGACGAGTTGTAAAACCGAGATCTGTATACTCTCATAAGGGAGATTCAGGATACCTCCTAATTGTTGGAGGAAGCAATGTTTACTCTGGTGCTCCAGCGCTGGCTGGCATGGCCGCCCTTAGGACAGGAGTAGGGCTTGTTGTTATAGCAGCACCGAAAGCGATTGCTCCAACAATCCGGTCATATTCTCCGGACATCATTGTGCATTCACTCAGTAGCGATGTGGTTACGTCTGACGATGTACCCAAGGTAACTCAATTAATTGGACGATCCGATGCTCTCATACTGGGTCCTGGCATTGGTCTCGACTCAGAGACTAAGCGAGCCATTCCTTTGATGGTCGATAAAGCAATTGAAATGAACAAGCCGATGCTGATCGATGCTGACGCGATCAAAGCTCTCGCCGGACAAATTGAGTTGTTGAAAGGTGCAAATACAATTATCACTCCGCATGCAGGTGAATTTAATGCAATCACTGGAATCAATGCATCTCCAAGATGGCGAGAAAGATTGCAGATTTGTACTGAGTTCGCAACGAAATATTCCTGCGTACTTCTCTTGAAAGGTCACGATACCATAGTTACCGATGGACAACGCGTAAGACTTAACAGGACAGGAAATCCAGGAATGGCTACCGGTGGGATGGGGGATGTTCT
>CAYWMG010000446.1:0-4640 GCA_964459245.1 uncultured Candidatus Bathyarchaeia archaeon | reverse complement strand
CTTCTACAATTCTAATTATCTCGTCCATCTCTAGTCCTGCTTTCAATATGTCTTCACGGGACAGAAGCAAAACAGGGTACTTCATAGAGGAACTCGCGCTCTCTTTTGCTCGTGACATAGACAAAAGTGGACGTTCATGTTCTAATAAGCTCTTAGCAACAAAATCGTGTTCCGCAACAAACCAACCCATTATTACCTAGCAACGCTCACTGAGTTTTTTCGCGTGCCAATCATGAAATATCAGCTTTGGGACATGTCCTGGAAAGAGGCAGAAGAGGCGTTCAAGAAGTCGGATACGGCAATAGTGCCCGTTGGAACCCTGCACGGACACGGCCCGACTCCCATCAGCATAGATGCTAGTTCTGTTGAGAAGCTGGCTGACGAAGTAGGTAAGAGGACAGGATTGCTCGTCTTGCCGGTGATGCCGTACGGAGAGGATGAGAAGATGAAATGCTACCCAGGTTCGATTGCAATCAGTCCGAACATTATAGAAGGAGTCTACACAGACATTTGCCAAAGCCTACACAGGAACGGTATCAGGAAAGTAATTTTTCTCAATGGTCACGGAGGAAATTGTGAGGCACTGATAAGAACCGGTGGGAGAGTTAGAGAATTTGGAATGCTGATCGCAATCGTTGAATGGTGGAAAATCGGCCAACAGGTGATGCCAGATCTTTTCCCTGTCAGAAGAGCCCTCCCAGCCGTTTTCATGCAAGAACTCGCAGTTGCAGTCGCTATCGAAGGCAAGGATGTTGCGGATGTCGGACGCAACGGATACAAGGGAGAATGGGGGGATAATCCGACGAAAAAAATATTTGGAGATAAGATTAGACCGATCCGTTTCAATGACTTCGATTACAAGGGAGGTCAAGTGATCATACCTATGGAGGCTTGGGACATTGATCTCGAAGGGCCTCCTAAGGTGAGTTATGACGATCTGAGCGACCTCTCTCAAAAGGGCCAAGAGATGATCAAACGGTTGGCAGACTACATTGCGGATTTCGCGAAAGAATTCGAAAAAATCGATGTGTCAAGCCTATCAAAGGCCTCCGAGTCACGCTGAAAACTGTCCATGAACGAAACCAAGGTCGAGGTTCGATGCGAAGATATCAAAATATCAACCAAAGCCGCAATGGTTTGATATTTCTTAAAGTGATAAAATGTTTCTTAAGGGATTAACCCTGGTGCGAGTTGAGTTCTAAAGATCAATGATTTATTTGGTTGAAGATCTCAATAGTCTGTAAGTCACGACCCGAGAAGTCTATTTCGAACCCTCATGTCTTTCAAACATCTATCTTTAGGGAAGGTGATTTATTGCAAATTGATTTTTGCGAATTTCCTGAGGATGTACTGTACGATTTTGAGAATAACACCTGGGTCAAGTTGCAGGGTGAATGTGCAGAATTCGGAATCACTAGCGTTCATGCATCGTTTGCTGGAAGACTCCAGCAGGTAAAATTCACCAGACCAGAGCGATCTTTGATAATCAGAGGGCAGAGCGTTGCCACGATTGAAAGCTCGAAATATTTCGGAACCGTACGCGCTCCTCTCTCTGGCACTATAGTTGAACTGAATCGAACATTAGAAACGAAACCGAAATTGGCGAACGATTCTCCTTATGAACAGGGATGGTTCGTGAAGATTATACCAACGGTTGATGAAGAGAGAAGCAAGCTTATGGATCTTCGGAGTTCTGAAGATCAGATAAGAGCGCAGATCCGTCAGCTCCATGCGAGATGCTTCAAAGCTTACCCAGATCATGACTTGTGGGAAATTGGTGTAGAGTGCGGAGCGGTACTAGTTAGGCTGAATGAACTAATCGAACGTTGCCAGGTTGGAGAAGTTATCCATGTTGTATCCGATGATCCGACTGCGGATATTGAAATGATAAGGTGGTCGGATCAAACAGGCCAAGATTTGCTGGAGTCGAGACAGGAAGAGAATCTAACGCATTTCATTGTAAAAAAAGTAAAAGGATGAGTCATCTAGGGTTTTTCGATCGTGTTGCGAACCATGTTGCCCCACTCGGTCCAGGAACCATCATAATTCTTGACGTTCGGATAACCAAGCAGGTATTTCAGTACAAACCACGTGAATGATGATCTCTCACCAATTCTACAGTATGTGATAACTTCTTTGTCTGCAGTGACTCCTTTGCTCTGATAAAGCTTAGCCAACTCTTCGACAGACTTGAAGGTTCCATCTTCCTTCACAGCTTGTGACCAAGGAATGTTCACCGCGCCGGGGATGTGTCCGCCACGTTGTGCATGCTCATTCGGATACTCTGGGGGTGCCGTAACTTGACCTGTAAACTCGGCTGGACTCCTAACATCTACCAGTACCTTATTGGGTTTCTTCATTGATTGTTTTACGTAGTCAAGATAGGTTCGAAGGTTCTCGTTAGTTGTCTTAACTGTGAATGTGGTGCGTGCGTATGAGGGGATGTCTCTTGTGACGGGTCGATCTTCGGCGAGCCATTTCTTTCGCCCGCCATTCATTAGTACAACGTTCTGTATGCCATAATAGTTGAAGATCCAATACACAAATGCGGCAAACCAGTTGTTGAAATCACCATATAGCACGAGCTTAGTCTCAGACGTTACACCCGCCTTTCCTAAAACTTCTTGAAGTTGCTGTTTGCTCAGGATATCTCGGCTTACTGGATCATTCATGTCCTTCATCCAATCGATTAGGACAGCACTCGGAATGTGTCCCAGGTTGTAATTGGCGGTAGGGTCGTAGTCGACTTCGATAATTCGTAGAGAACTATCCTTGAGATGGTCGTTAACCCAATTGGTTTCAACAAGAGTCTCGGGATGTTTGTAAGACATTACTGATCATCTAGACAATGACATACGTCAGATTTATGTCGATTGCCCCCTCACACCGTGGAAAAGTTGTGGATTGAAGCTCATGCTGATTTGCTGTGTTGCATAATTTTATTTTCGAGTAGGATACACTGGGCTTCATCAATCTTGTTTTTCGCCACCGGATTAGACACTTCATCCTTTGCCACTCCGGCGTACGTCTTTATCTAGATCACCTTAACCGATGTTATGGGTTATATCCATGTGGATGGTAGCAGATTATGAAAAACGCTGAACTCATCGTAAAAATGCTTGAGCGGGCAGGAATTCGGTGGGTTTTTGGTATCCCGAGCGGACCGGTGCTGCCTATCATTGAAGCGCTGCGGAAAAGCTCCATTGAATATGTGCTGACCGCCAGCGAAACATCTGCAGCCTTCATGGCGCAGGCGGTGGGTGCGTTTACTGGTGTGCCCGGCATCTGCATCTCCACGTTAGGACCGGGGGCAACTAATCTGACAACTGGTGTAGGGGCCGCATGGTTGGATCGGACTCCACTCATCGCGATCACCTGCAATGTACCCACTCCTTGGCTGGAGCGAAGAATCCAGATGCGCATCGACCATCACGCCTTGTTTCAACCTCTCTCCAAGGCAAGCCTACCGATGCGCGAGGGTGATGTGGCTGCTCCTCTCTCCAAAGCTCTAACCATAGCGTGCGCCGAGCCGCCTGGACCTGTACATCTAGACTTGCCGGAGGATGTGGCCGCGGCTACGGCTACTGAAAAAATCCTCTCGCCAGAGCGTGTTGACAATTCACTGCAAGACATCTCAGCGGAGGTGGCCAGCAGGGCAGTTGAGATTTTGGCCAAGAGCAGGCACCCATTGCTAATAGCTGGCTTGACATTCACCCGTAGCCAGGCGACCAAGAGTCTGCTGTCGTTCATCGAACGACAACGAATGCCTTATGTGCTTACGCTCCACGCCAAGGGATTCTTACCGGAGAACCACCCTAACTATATGGGAGTTATCGGCCGGGCTCGCCGAAGCGACGTGCAAACCTTCGTCCAGCAAGCTGACCTGATCGTCGCGATCGGCTACGACCCGATCGAGATAAATTACGAAGAATGGGTTGGAGAGATCCCTGTCATTCACATAAGCACCGAAGTCGCTGATGTCAACTCTCAAGTCAAAGTAGTATTGAATGCGGGCGGCGACATGGATGGTGCCATCAAGAGCTTGGCGCAACTACCTGCCTTACCCAACGAGTGGACACCGCAGCAGTGGCAGAGCCACCGCGAACGATTAGAACAAAACTTGCGTCCGCACACTCAAAGCCTTGCTCTCCACCAAGTTCTGGACTTATTGAGGAAGAAACTCCCCGACGACGGCGTCCTAGTGTATGATGTGGGTGCCCACACGCACCAGATAGCGGCCCAGTGGCGCACGAACTTCCCTTGGACTTGTAACTGCACCAATGGCTGGTCATCCATGGGCTACGGTATGCCTGCAGCATATGCGGCCAAGATGGTCTACCCAGAGCGGACTGTGGTGGGTGTGGTCGGCGACGGATGTTTCATGATGACCGCAGGCGAGGTGACGGTGGCGAAACGCAGGAGGCTGACGGTACCTATAATCGTTCTCAACGATGGATGGCTGAGCCTGCTAAAGGTCAAGCAGGAACGCAAAGGGTACGGGCTGAGCGGCGTACACTTGGGCGAACAAGTTGATCCACCATCCCACTACTTCGGCGTGCCTTGCCATCCAGCCAGTAACACGCGCGAGCTGGCCGATGCACTGGAGTGGAGTCTGACTCTAGACGGGCCGAGCATTATCG
>CAYWMG010000445.1:0-1860 GCA_964459245.1 uncultured Candidatus Bathyarchaeia archaeon | reverse complement strand
AAGCAAATTTCAGAGTAGGCATTATCGTAGCATAGTGCTAGATTGTGGTCATTGCAGAATTCCACGCCTGACCTCAATGTCTCTTGAGTTGCAACTGCGCCCGTCGGATTTGATGGGTAGTTTAGGAAGAGCAGTTTGGTTTTCTCATCGATCACTATTCCTGAAAAGTCAGGTTGGAAGTCCGATGATGCCTTTAGGGGGAAGGTAATTGGGATGGCGTCAGATAAGATTGCGCATCCTTGCGCGTAAACAGGATATCCAGGGTCGGGAAGTAGAGCTTTATCCCCTGCGTTTAGTAGGACTCTACCTATACTAGCGATGCCCTCCTTTGACCCGATTACGGCACAGATCTCGGTCTCCGGATCAAGGGTTACGCCGAATCTTCTGTCATAAAATCGTGCCACTGCTTTTCTGAAGTATTCCTCTCCACCGCTTGATGGGTAATTGTTTGAGCCGGCTTCATTCAATGCTTTTTTCAATGATTCAGTGACTACGCTTGATGATGGGAAGTCTGGGTCTCCGATGCCTAGTGAAATTATATTGACGCCTTTCTTTGCTAGGTCTCGCTGTAACCTCTCGAGGTCAGCAAAGATGTAAGGCGGTAATCGATCAACTCTATCAGCATGGCGGATTATTTTTGTAACCTCACGGGGATTCTTTGTCTGCTTATCAGGTCGGTCACGGTTTCACGGTCTCTGATTATTTCTGCTTGGCCTTGATTCACTAAGACTTCTGCTGCTCTGGGGCGCGAATTATATTGACTGCTCATACAGAACCCGTAGGCTCCAGCATTCATCACCACTATTACGTCACCGATGTTTATGCGTGGTAATGTTCTATCTTTTGCAAGGATGTCAGTGTTCTCGCACACTTGGCCAGTGATGGTAACCACCTCCTCAGTCGTGTTCGGTTCTCCCGCAACGTAGACGTGGTGGTATGCTCCATATAGCGCCGGTCTCAGAATCGTGTTCATACCGACATCTGTTCCGATAAATTTTCTCTTGCTAGTAATCTTGATGTGATGAACGCGCCCTAGCAAGACAGTTGAATCACACGCAATAAATCGCCCAGGTTCAATCATTAGATACGGCTCACCTATTGTTTCCTTCTCAACGAACTCTCTGAAAACTGAGCCCACTCCAGCACCAAGGCTGTCGATATCTAACGAATGTTCGTCTGCTTTGTATGTGACTCCAAAGCCACCGCCAATGTCAACAAATTCGAAAGTCAACCCAACCTTCGTAGCGATTCTTTCCGCAATCTCGAATAGCTTCCTTGTAACCGATGGAAAGTAATCGGGATTGAGCACGTTCGATCCTGTCATCATGTGTATCCCGAATCTCTTGATTCCGCTGGCTTTCGCTCGACTGTAGGCGTCTTCGATCCGTGATTCTTCAACTCCGAATTTCGTGTTTTCTCCGCCAAACACTAACCCCGGATATTGTCCTTCGCCCACGCCAGGATTTATCCGGAAGGAAAGAATTTCAGGTTGTCCAAACTTCAATAGTCTGGGGAGTAATTCAACATCATCCAGATTCACGGCTGCACCTGAACTAATGCCTTGAGCGAGTTCATAATCACTATTGTAATTTCCGCTGTATAGCAAGCGGTCGCTTGCAAACCCTGCTAGCCTGGCAAGTTCGAGTTCTTCAACGCATGAACAGTCGGCGCCAGCTCCTTCCTGCCTAACAACATTCAGTATGGCTAGATTATTGTTAGCCTTCACCGCATAGTTCAATTTGAACTTGGGATAGTTCTTCTCGAACGCGACGACTAGTCGCCTGCAATTTTCCCTAATTCGTTGCTCATCAGTTACGTAGGTTGGTGTTCCAAAAGATGCTGCAATCTCCTGAATATTAC
>CAYWMG010000444.1:0-3048 GCA_964459245.1 uncultured Candidatus Bathyarchaeia archaeon | reverse complement strand
TGTTAGAGCTCAGTCACTTGTCAACGAGATCACCGCTCGGAGCGGCCGAGCTATTGCGATCGGTTCCGACCTGCGTTATCCTGATGCCAGTTCTAAATTGGTTGATGCTGTGGAGGCGAACCTCGGATCGGTCGATGTTCTTGTCAGCAACGCCGGGATGGGTAAGGCAAAACCATTCGAGCACTTGACAGTTGACGACTTCGACCAGACGATTGCAGTAAACCTACGGGCACCTTTCCTACTGGCTCAGAGAACTATCGCAGGAATGAAAAACCGTAGATTCGGAAGAATCCTTTTCATTTCCTCGGTCGCGGGCTTCACGGGAGGACTGATTGGACCGCACTACGCTGCCTCGAAAGCAGGTCTACATGGTCTTACCCATTTCCTTGCACAACAAACGGCGCCGTTCGGTGTGACAGTCAATGCACTAGCTCCGGCGTTAATAACTGAGACAGGTATGATTCCGGGAGATTCTGAAGAGCTACGACAGCGCATTCCTGTGGGAAGACTGGGTCGACCTGAGGAGGTGGCGGATCTTGCTCTCGCGATTTTACGCAATCCGTACCTTACAAACCAAGTCATATCGCTCGATGGAGGAATGCATCCCAGATAGACAGCTGAATGTATTCGGCGAGGAAATGTCTAGCGAACATCATCGATATATTTTCATCCGGAACTTAGCCCGCTTAATGTGGAGTACATTATAGAATGACAAGCACGGATTCTGTCAAGCCTCTAGCTAATTCAGCTCGCCGCGTGAAGAAAATTTTTGAGTTCAACGACCTTTCGACTGAGCAAAAGTGGCAGTATCTGAAAGCGTATTGGTCTAGGGCCGGAGAATTTTACGGAGTCAAGCAAGGGCTCATAATTTCCGACGACGATGTACGAGAGCAGATCAGGAGGCTCAAAGCGAAGCCGTCCCCAAAGATTAGGCGCATTGTAGAGTTGACGGACTGGCGTTGGAAACTCGATCCTGACGTCAAAGGAATCCAGGAAGGCTACTTCAAACATGATTTCTCTGACAACACCTGGGAGAATGTTGCAACACCCCACAACGTCCAGTACCTTCCGACTCCAACGGAGTTTGGAACAATTGACTACCAGCCTCACAAAGGACCATTCTATGATCGACCTCTCACAATTTACAAAGGCGAATACGCGCTTTGGTACAGAACTTCGGTTCCGATCACAAAGAAGGAACTCGAGGACAAGAAGGCGTTCATCCGGTTCGAGAGCTGCAGCATCAAAACTACCGCCTGGGTTGATGAGTGGCCAGTCATCATCGACCACTATGGAGTCTACCCTTTTGAAATGGGAATAACAGAAGAGCTTCGGAAATCCAGGAACGACGAGAAGGAGATCGCTCTAAGAATTGTGAGCACCCCTTCGAACGTTCCGGACCTCTTCTACGCCATATTCCAATCTGCGTACGCAGAGAAACGGGGAGATCCGGCTATTGAGAATGCGCCGCTGGCTTGGGGAGGAATCAACGGAAGTGTGCAAATTGTCATCACGCCACTCACGTATATCAAAGATTTCTTCATCTACACAAAAGCGATTGAGAGAGATAGAGCAATCATTCACGTAAGAGTTGAGATCGAGAATACGACCAGGGAACCGTTGAGGGGCGAACTTGCCTTCGAGATGAAGCGATGGTACCCCGAAGAAGAAACCCATGAAGACCAATTTACCATCGAGGTCAATGCTAGACCTTTAGTCAAGAGCGTCGTAGAGCGAGATGTCGAACTCAAGAACCCGGCGCTGTGGGAATCATGGGATCCCAGGCTCTACCTTGCGCACGCCACCCTCATTCAAGGAACCCAATCACTTGATGATGTCTACGAAACGTTTGGGGTTAGAACTTTCACTTCGAGAGAAGGCAAGTTCTTCTTGAATGGTAAACCGATAAGGCTTGACGCTATGCATGATAGCGTTGTCTATCCCGATACCTCACCCACTTGCCCCGGCGACTACTGGATCGTGCAAGACATTCTTCTGGCCAAGAGCGTAGGGATGGTCGCGGCGCGGTTTCCGAGTGACAACCGTAATCATTACCGACGCATCGCAGAGTACGCGGATCAGATGGGCCTCATGCTGATCTGGGAAGGATATTGTTCAATGTGGAACCAGGAGCCCGGCATAGACGACCTAGCCAGAAGGGATATCCCAGCAATGGTGAGAGACCTAAGAAACCATCCAAGCATTATCGCTTGGACATTAGGCGATGAAACCTACTTCTTCCTCGACGAAAGCATCTCAACCCTCGAAGACAAACGATTCCACTACTATGAACTTACATACCATCTCGCGGCTGATAACGACCCAAGCAGACTCATCAACCCCGTTGGGCACTGGGCTGAAGACCTGACCGACATTATTGAAACCTACACGAAGCAAGGTATGAAAGTTGAAGAAGCCCAGAAGAGAGCCCTGGAGCTCTTTCCTGTCTTTACTCTGCCAAACACGTATTGGAGCGTACACCGAATCCCTAGCGGAATAAACGCGAACCCTGTGTACGCCGACATGGCGAGATATCATAAAATGATCTGCGGAATCGGAGTACCGGTTACGTACGATGAATGGGGCTGTGAGGGTATGCCGAACTGGGAGCTCTCCAAGGGGGAATGGTGGTACAAACGCTGGACACTTACGCCCTATTTTTTCATGGCCAAGAAATTCCTCGAACCGGCATTGTTAGGCAGAGAGTTCACCATAGACGAATGGCCCCTCTCTCAAGCTTACCAAGCGTTGGTAATGTGGCGAGTGCTGTCATACATTCGAGAGAGCGAAGCTTACGCCGGATTCTCACCGCTCTGCCCACGAGACTGCGGCAACATGTACACTGGTTTTGTAGATGCCAGGGGAAGGGGAAAGCTGACATTCTTCGTCTTCCGCGCCATGCTCCAACGCTTCTTCATTTCCGCAATGCACGGAAACTTCCTTTTTGAGCGAGGAGACCCACTTTCCATTACGATCAGCAATAATGGTTCGGAACTAAGAGGTGCTCAGCTGATCATTCGTATCACGGATGAGAAGAGAAGAACGGTG
>CAYWMG010000443.1:0-2479 GCA_964459245.1 uncultured Candidatus Bathyarchaeia archaeon | reverse complement strand
CATTCAAAACTTTTCCGAAAAGAAAACTGAGAAGCATGATTGCTAGAATGGCTTCTAGCATGGGTAGTTTCCGACCATACTTGAGCAGCACATAGGCAATGCCGACCAGGAGAAGGATGTTGGGAATTCTGGATACTTGAAGGTCAAAATGGACGTCCATAACCGTCCAAATGAAATTATACAAATTTACACCACCCATAACTCGCGTGCCTTGAAAAATTACGAGCACGTTCCAGAACGTGTCCGGGCTGACAATCATGTAGTACGCAACTGGAACCAAAGTGATCAAGAGGCCTAAGAGAAACTCCCCTAATGCTCTCCATCTGCCAAGAAGCCGAATCACGAATAATGGCAGCAACACCACAGTGTAGAGCTTCACCAAACTGATTCCGAAGCAAAAGCCTGCAAGGAAATGTGACTTCTTAGTAAAGGTGAGATATGAGAGAAGTAGAAAAACCGCCACAATCGCATCAAACATCCCCCAAACTGCAGAGATGAATACTATGTATGGACAGAAGGCGTAATACCTCGCCTTCTTCAAGTCGGATCCAGCCAGAAGGTATACGATGGCTACGTCTGCGAGAATGATTGGAATTTTCAGCATCATAATCACCAAAGGCGACCATGGATAGATCAAGACGGGCAGGCTTGGGTAATGGCCTCCAATGATTACGGGCGAGTTTCCGGCGATGAGTGTGAAGAGCCAATAGAATGGGATGAAGAAGTAGATGAGTAAGGGATGATAGGCGTAACCTTCAAAGAAGATCGGGAGGCCGGTAGCATGTTGCATTTGCAGAGTCTGCTGGTACACGAAATCGTACAAGTTGCCGCCGCTCAGGGCTATGCGACTAGACTCATAAATCGACCCCATGTCGCCAGAATGCATGAAGAACGGCGCGATCGCTAGTCTAACTGCGAGAGCGGCGAGTGTGATCTTTACCCTTCCTTCCATAGTGTTCCACCAACAAGTATAACGAGGCTACTGTGACCGCGATTATCGGCAGGGCGTAGGGGAGATCAGTGTAGTTCCAGATGGGTGACTTTTGCTGAGTGTTAGCAGTGGTCCCTAAGACGGTAAACGTCATCTCGCTATTAATGAAATCCACCGTCACCCTGTTGAATCCGCCTTCGAAAGGCCAGACCTCAATCTGGTTTGGTACACGAGATAATTCTATGGACCCACCTCCAGATGTAAGGAAAGTTTGATCCCTGAAAGTGAAGTTAATCCTTTGCGTGATCGGGATTAGCTTTGGCTTCAGCGTGTCCTGGATCGTGAAGCCATTAATCGAGGTCATCAGCCACTTCCACATTTCAATATGAGCGACCATCTCCTTACTAGTCTGCAGCCCAACAATTACTTGGCCCGCTGCTGAAACGTCAACGAACTTATGTACCACTAATCCCGGTCTCGTGTAAGTAGCCTCCAAACGTGACCGAGAGGTTTTGGATATGTTCATGGTCACGTTGAAGTCGTTGAATAAATTGAACCCGTTAACGTAACTAGTCCAATCACTGAACTCAACCAGGCTGATTCGCTCGTTCGGAGCGAAGGTTGGATTCACGTGTATGTTCGGTTTACTACTGCCATCGTAAGGGTCATTGAATAGAACGAAATAGGTTGGGCTCTGAAAGGCGTAGGCTCCAGTGCCATATCCAAGCCATGAGCTTTGAGCAACAAACGTTTGATGGGCAAGTGGAATGAAGCTTAATGCAATGACGTAGGCGAGAAAGAACGTGGTCACGATTGGAATTTTCAAAGTAACCCTCATCTGCTTACAGTTTGCTACTTAAATGAGTACTGGCTATTCTGTTAACATATCGTAACAATGAACAATTCAGCAAAGCACCGGCTGCGTCCGTGCAGATCGCGGGCATCATTAACGGGCCTCGTTCATTGCAGAGCTCGCAATCGTTCGCCCCATCGTAGGCATCGGTTTTCCCGTCGTTTTCTTCATTAAGAGACCACAATGCCCCTTTGAGGGTGGATAATGGATCGATTCGGCTGGCACGAATTAGCAAGCCAAAAGCTTCTAAAGACATGCGGGTAGTCTCCTTTGCAGGTCAGTTATGCGTACTGCAGAGAACAGCTTCCTGGCCCTCTTGGGAAGAGACCAAAATTTTAGAGTCATGCTTATCGTAGCCTCAACGCTTTGGATCTACACTTCTCTGTTGAAGTTTCCATTTATGGTTCCAAGTAACTATAGCGACGTTGGCTACCTATGGATAAGGGATGTTTACCAAGGTCATCACAACCTCCAGATTCCCTACTTCCAATACGAACTTGAATACCCTCAGGTAATTGGAATCCTGATCCTGATCGGGCAAGCCTTCTCAACCATTGCGCCCGCAATCTTAGACCAATACAATACATTCGTTGTAGTCGAATCGATGCTCCAATATCCATTCATGGTGGGAACTGTTTACGTGCTCTTCCGTTTATGCAATAGACTTCGGCTCAACACCAATCGAATCTACCTGT
>CAYWMG010000442.1:0-12379 GCA_964459245.1 uncultured Candidatus Bathyarchaeia archaeon | reverse complement strand
AACGGTGGGATATGTTTACGCTGTTGACGGCGTCACTTTTGACGTTCGGAAGGGTGAGACGCTAGGCTTAGTGGGGGAATCTGGTTGCGGAAAGACCACTGTGGGTCGATGCGTCCTTCGCCTCCTTGAGCCAACTGAAGGCGAGGTGCTGTTCGAGAACAGCGACATCTTGAGGCTCAAGGATGAACAGATGCGAAAGTTGCGGGCTAATATGCAAATCGTCTTCCAGGACCCTTACGCATCCCTCAATCCTCGCTGGACAATCAAAGATATTGTAGGCGAACCGCTCTTGGTCAACAAAATAGCGAGAGGAGAAGAGTTACGAGCCAGAGTTCTCGAACTTCTCAAGAGAGTTGGACTCAGCGAAGACCACATGAGTCGTTTCGCTCATGAATTCAGCGGCGGCCAGAGACAACGAATTGGAATCGCCCGAGCGTTGGCTCTAAACCCGAAATTCATCGTTCTCGACGAACCAACCTCGTCCCTTGATGTCTCGGTTCAGGCGCAGACACTCAACATAATCCGAAGCCTTCAGCATGATCTAGGGTTAACGTACCTGTTCATCTCTCATAATCTCAGCGTCATCAAACATATGAGCGACCGAATTGCAGTCATGTATCTGGGAAAGATAGTTGAACTTGCACCAAAGCAGGAGCTCTTTAAACGTCAACTTCACCCCTATACGCAGGCACTCTTTCAAGCAATACCGATTCCTGATCCTGAGATTCAAAGAAAACGAGTGATCTTGAAAGGGGACGTACCGAGTCCCGTTAACCCACCAAAGGGTTGTCGATTCCATCCACGCTGCCCCATCGCTATAGAGAAGTGTTCAACCGTGGAGCCGGAATTGGAGGAGAGTGAACCGGGACATTTTGCAGCGTGCCATCGAGTCGGCGTACAAATCGCGTGACCCGCATGACCGAAGACGAAGAACTAGTGAATGGTCCTGAAGAGCAAGGGATCAAGAAGGATAGGCTTGATCTAAGTGACTACCTTGCGTTGGGTATTGCCTCACTCCAAACAATCTTTCTGCCGTTCATACTAGTTCTAGTACTGATCACAGTATTGATCATCCTCATTGTCCGTTTCATTTGAACTGATCTTCTCATGAGCAAACAATATGCTCTGACCCGTCGAGTGTGGATATTACTTTTCGTAGGTGCAATTCTAGTTAACGCAGCCTCTTCCTACCCCAATCTTCGAAGATTTGTTGACCTCACCTTCATCGAAGGGATGGCGGGCATCATACTTGGCGGTTACTTGCTGGCGCGTTCACTAAAGCCTCATGCCAGGTACGCAAGATTGGGAGAGAGTTCAAAATCTCCTTATGCCTCGTTCAAGACGAGGACGATCGATCAAACAGTGGGTATGAGGATTCTAATCGTTGGGCTGCTCCTATTGTCATGTGCCGTCCTAATTGGAGAGATGTGGATTAGAAAAATTACTTAGTTCACGCCGAACCCGGGATTAATCTACCTAATCATCACCAGGTCTTCTTACTATTTCGAATACGGATGAGAACACGTAAAATAGAACTGTCATGCCTGCGAGAATCGCTACGAATGCCACTAAGAATGCTTGAGCTTGGATCTCCGTTACGAGGCCTACTTCTCTGATCCACCAAGGGGTAGCTTTGAAGACAATATTTTGGAGAACAGTAAGCAGGCCAAGCAGAAGACTCAGCACAACGGCTAGCGTGAGCGCGTTATAGAAGAGACGTTTCTTATCTTTAGTTGAAAGAGGTTTGAAAACTGTTCGTTCAACTTCTGCACTTGAATTGTGAAGGGTGGGCTTTGCCACTTTAGCGAGAGATAATGTGACTGTAGTAACCAAGTCATTCATGGCATAGACCCAGTCGGCTATAATCCAGCGTAGAGTTTGCATACGGATTATGTAACCTTTAATCAAGTATTTTCGGATTGTCAGAAAGATGGTGCATCCTGCGAAGAGCACAGTCCATCCAAGCCACGGGACTAGATAGTACCTTGCCAACGCTAGGTTGGTTGTTGTAAATCTTAGGCCTAGAAGGAAACTGAGGCCAGTTGATGCAGCCTCTCTCGTGCGGAAGTTTGATGAAGTAACCAACGAACCAAGAATTACACCTCCGAGGATCGATGCGAGTACGTTGACTACTAACCAGACATGCACCAGCCCTTCTCGGTAGAAGTGTCGTACGAATGGGTTCAATTCGCCAGTAGGTCCCATGGCATCCATGAACATCCAACTGTAAGCGACGTCAACTACCCCCGCGAGTATCAAGAGCGCGAGGAGCAATCTGAGATCTCGCCTCTTCCACCAAGCCCTCAATATCCAAGGGAGACGACTCATGCCACGGTTCATAGGTGCATTTCCCATAGGTTTTAGGAACGAGAACCCTTCTAACCTACCTCTAAACTTGCGCATCAAGTTTTCTATTCTGCAACCTGGGAATCCTCCAATAGTCTGAAAAGCAGGAACTAAGCATCCTGACAAGACCAAGTTGCGACTGAGAGATTATGTTCTCAGACGTCTCCTCCTGCTTATCCCGGTTCTTCTAGGCGTTACGATGATCGTCTTCGGGATCTCGCACATGGTTGGAGACCCAGTTGCTGCGTATGTTAGCGAACGTACTTCAGAGGATCAGATTAAACAGGTCATACGACAGCGAGGCCTCGACCAACCACTCTACGTACAGTACGTCATCTACATGGGCGACTTGTTGAAGGGGGACTGGGGGTTGACACGTTCAATGGGAGACCGGCCTGTTACGGATGTGATAAGGGAATTCTTTCCGGCCACTTCGGAACTTACTATGGTGGCGTTGGTTATGATGCTGGTGATTGGTATCCCGCTTGGAATATTATCGGCCACGAGGAAGGACAAAATTGTGGACCACCTGTCGCGTATCTTTGCACTAAGCGGTGTGTCTATGCCGGTCTTTTGGTTAGGCCTACTCTTGCTTCTAGTATTCTACTACTACTTCCAAATACTAGGCCTACCAAACCTTCCAGGATCCGGACGTATCGATCCGTTCATCTACCCTCCGTTCAAACCCATCACTGGGCTCTATCTCATAGACAGCATCCTCGAAGGAAGATTGGATGTCTTCTTTGACGTTTTGGCTCACCTCATCCTTCCAGCCTTCGTCCTTGGATACCATGGGGTTGCATTGATCACTAGAATGATGCGGTCTAGCATGCTAGAGGTGCTGAGGCAGGACTACATAACTCTAGCAAGATCAAAGGGACTATCAGAGAAGGTAGTAATCTACAGACATGCGTTGAAGAACGCGATGATTCCAACCATTACTGTTGCTGGCCTATCATTCGGAAGTCTGCTAACTGGATCCCCCCTAACGGAAACAGTCTTCGCATGGCCTGGAATCGGCAGATGGGCGGCTGGAGCCATTCTTACAACGGATTTCAGCGCTATAACAGGGTTCACAATTGTCGCAGCATTCGTATACGTCTTCGCGAACCTCATAGTAGACCTAGTCTACGCCGCGTTGGACCCACGCATCAGGTTCCAGTAGGAGAAAAACCGTCATGGTCAATAAAGAATCAAGGCTGGGTGAGGATCTTCAGCCTAGAGTTCGAGAGATGAGATTTACCCTTCACCTCCTGAAACAGAACCCGCTGGTCATTCTTGGATTCGCAATAACGGCGTTAATGATCTTCACAGCAGTCTTCGCCCCTTGGATTGCTCCCTACGGAGCTGAAGAGAGATTTTGGCAAGCTAACCTCCAACCGCCCAGTTGGCAACATCCCTTCGGAACTGACGAGGTTGGTGGAGATGTTTTCAGCAGAGTAGTTTGGGCTACCCGTGTGGACTTGGGCCTCGCCCTACTAGTTGTGGTAGGCATTGAGGTAACTGCGGTTCTTGTTGGATCGATCTCAGGATATCTTGGTGGAAAGGTGGATGAGGTTCTAATGAGAATAACGGACATGCTGCTTGCTTTTCCAGGCCTCATCCTGGCCATGGCTGTTGCTGCCGCTTTGGGGCGAAACCTGACGAATCTAGCGATGGCGTTGATGATTGTAGGGTGGCCTGGGGATGCGAGGCTGGTTCGCGGCGTCATTTTAGGTGAACGTTCTAAGCTCTACGTGGAAGCAGCGCGTTCCGTGGGAGCCGGTCGGTCGAGAATCATCTTTCTGCACGTACTCCCCAACGCTATCTATCCGCTGCTAGTGAGCGCGACATTAGATTTAGGCGGAACGATTCTATCGTTTGCAGGGTTGAGTTTTCTAGGCTTTGGAGCCGGTTCTGGGGCCGCGGAATGGGGCTACATGATCTCCCTCGGACGAAACTATCTTTACGCCTCTCCCTGGGTGGCAACATTTCCCGGATTGGCCATCTTCTTCACCGTTATGGGCTTCAACCTTGTGGGAGACGGTTTAAGGGACGTGCTAGATCCTCGACTGAGAAGGTAGCTAAGGTCCGGCGGTTACGTGATATTGGTTTTGGAAACTTTCTGCGAGGCCTCAAAATTCGGCTAGATATGCATACTATATAGTGAATTCTTATCATATTCGTAGGTGCCTACCTGACGGCAACGGTGATGAACCATCTCCGAAAAGAAAAAATCTAAACTGAATCCCAAACTAATTGCATTAGCAGTCCTGATAGTTGTCGTAATGATCGGATCAACGGGAGGATATTACCTATGGTATCTTCCCAACCAGAAACTGTCTCGCATACCGCACCCTCAGACCCTTGTGGTCCAGATCCTCGGTGACCCACAATTTCTAGACTCGGCAACGGGTTATGAAGCAACAGGCGAGAGTATCATATTCAACGTCTACGAAACACTGATTTGGTACAAGGGTGGAAGCGCAGCAACCCTGGAACCTCTTCTAGCAAGTGAGATGCCTAAGATCAGCCCAGACGGCCTGACTTACACGTTCAAAATAAGACAGAATGTGAAATTCCACGATGGAACTCCCCTGAACGCGTCGGCGGTTAAGTATTCGATCGACAGAACGATACTGATCAACGAACCCGACGGCCCCTCATGGATGTACTCACCCATTAAGGGCGCTGAGGCATACATGGCGTCGAAGATGACGAAAGCTGACGCAGATGCATATCAAGCAGCTGGCGGCGTTACAGTGGTGGATAGCTCCACAGTCAACATTAACCTATCAAGACCGTACTCCCCAATTCTATACGTGCTTGCCTTCGGCGGAGCAGCAATAGTAAGCCCATCCGCTGTAGAGGCACATGGAGGAGTAGTCCCTGGCAAACATAACGAATGGATGGATAAGAACATGGTCGGCACAGGCCCATACAAATTCGTCGAATGGGTACCAAAGCAACGAATAGTTCTCGACAGATTTGATAATTACTGGAGAACGCCCGCAAAGATTGGAAGAGTGATCATGCAGATCGTACCCGAAGTCGGCTCGAGAGAACTTGCCCTATTCACCGGAGACGCGGATATGGCGGTTATTACTACTGCCAACGCGTTTGACTTTATGCAGAAAGATCCATGGGTCAGCTCCAGGAAGATAGTGGTGAAGAGCGACCTGCAGCTCAAGCCAGTGGATACAGGCCTATCAGTATATGCTGGGTACCCTACACTTAGCGTCACCTACATCGGAATGAACGTAAGAATTCCTCCCCTTAACAATACGGACTTCAGATACGGCTTGTCTTACGCATTCAACTACAAAACATTCCTGGACGACGTCAATAACGGCTTTGGGATACCTGGTCGCGGACCCATACCGAAGGGACTCTTCGGGTATGACGAATCCGTTTTCCAGTTCTCATACGATCCAGCCAAAGCCAAAGAGTACTTCCTCAAAGCCAAAGCTGCCGGAGCCTACAAAGACGGCATGAAACTGGGTTTCTACTACAATGCTGGAAACGAACTTAGGCGTAGAGGCGGCCTACTGCTCAAGGATAGCATCGATGCTCTCAACGTTGGTTTCAGCGTCGATGTGAACGAGCTTGATTGGCCAACCTTCCTGTACAAAGGAAGGCATGGAGATCTTCCGCTCTTTCTAATCGGCTGGACCGTTGACTACGCAGACCCAAACGATTTCGAACAACCCTTTGGAGACTCGAGAGGAACGGTATCGAACAGAGTAGCACTCAACATCCCCGGCCTTAACGATAAGATTGCGCAAGCAGCCGCAACAGTTGACCCAGCGCTGAGACAAAAGATGTACTCAAACATTACGAATATCATAAACAAGGCAGCATACTACATCTGGGTTGGACAAACCACACAGTTCATGGTGATGCGTGACTGGGTGCAGATGACCTGGGACCCTGACACGAACACACCTACACAATCTAATCCAATGTACGGCGGGTTGTACTACTACTACACAATGTGGAAGGGCTATCCGTAGTCCTTCCGACCCCCCTTCTTTTTCGTCGTTTAACCAGAGACGACTGACCCGTAAGACGCGAGAAGTACGAAGACCTAACCCAAGAGGAAATCATTTTCCATCCGCCTGAAAAAACTCTATGACCTAATCTAGTACCTTAGGTACGTACCGTGAGATACTGAAGCTATCGTTTGAGTAGTCGACCGAAGTTTGCGAGCACGACCGCTCCGGCTGGATGCTCCTTATCGTTCCGTTCCGGGTGAAACTGTAGGCCGTACATGACTTGGTTTGGTTTCCGGAAAGCCTCTATCAACGTGTCCGTTGACCGCGCTAGCAATTTGAAGCCTACGGGAAGTCCTTCAACCATCTCTTCGTGCGACTCCATCACGGAGACTACTTTTGGAAGACCCTCAAAGATTGGGTCATCAGTTAGAACATCCACATCCATATACGACTTGATTACCTTACCAAGATTAACGACCCTCTCTCCGTATGCCATACCGATCAACTGATGGCCTCCACAGATTCCAAGTAGGGGGATGTCTATCTCTCTCGTCGCCTCGATCGTTTTGAAGAATTTCGCTTTATCCTCCAGCTTGCTGTACAGGGCCTCGGAGCCGCTCATGACGATAGCGTCGAACTTGGTCCCCTTAGACTTAACATAGTCAAGATCAAAGTTTTGGTAGACTACTCTTTCTATCTCCGCGTTACATTTTTCCTTGACCTGAGTACATAGTCTCTCAAACTGCAGCGTATACTTTGCTTGATCCACGTGGTTGTTCAGTACAATAATTCTCAATTTGGGACATCACGGTTGGCGAAGTAATGGGGGAGGAACCTTCTCGTTGCGTGCCATTTCGATCGCGCGCGTCGCTAGTACTTGGGTAGCATCAATTATCGGAACGGGCAGATCACCGGTCTTGAGTATGAGCGGAATCTCTGTACACCCAGCAATAATTGCCTGCGCCCCTGACTGAATCAGCTTCTGACCTATCTCGATGGCTACAGAGGATACGGAGAGGTCACCAGCTTTGACTGAGTAGATGGCCTGCATCAAGGTTGCCTGGTCGTGATCTGTTGGTGAGACTGTTTTGATTGCGAGGCTCTGAAATCGTTTTTGGTAAAGCCCAGATTGAACGGTGCCTGTTGCCGCCATGATTCCAACCTTTCTTGCAGATGGGCACAACCTTGCAGTCTCTTTGGCTGTTTCATCAATCATGTCAATTATGGGGATTCCCACAGACCTTCTAACCTCTTCAATCCAATAGTGAGCAGTGTTGCATGGTATAATGATGAAATTGGCTCCAGCAGCCGCTAGGTTTTTCGCAGTTGCAATAAGCATTGGTGCAGGCGAAGGACCATTTTCAAGGATTGCTTTTTGCCGATCCGGTATACTGGGATTATTGTCAATGATCAGTCGCAGATGGTCTTGGTCTATTGATACTGGGGTCGAGCGAACGATCTTGGCAAAGAGGTCTATCGTGGCCTCCGGCCCCATCCCTCCCAAGATTCCGATGATCATTTTTTGACTCATGATGATCAAACTAAGTAGACGGCATCCGCCTTAAATCGATATTTCTCACTTATCGAGGACAAGAAGGCGAAAGGAATCAGAGACGCCTAAGCTAGAAAACTACTGAAGCTCTCAAGCCATTCCCGATACGTTTCTGAGCCAAATGGAGTTCGCCGGCCCAGAATGGCACATACATCATGCAATTTCAAAGCCAAGCAGACAGCCTTCAATCTTCTAAAACGTCAAGAGAACCAATAATTACTGCTTTCCCTACTCCTCTAACGTCGAGCCTTTGTAAGCGTGTCCGAAATATGCCAGGGAAAAACTCTAGAAAACATTAAGATGCTGCACAGGGGGGATGAGACTGCATGACGGTCACTATTGGATTGATGCTGCAAATACTTGAGACCGTCATCCTTCCAGTTTTCATTATCATAGCTGTGGGTTTCAGCATTCGACGATTCACATCTATCGAAAGCCGTTCCTTATCTAATGTGATTCTTTACGCGTTTACGCCCTGCCTCGTGTTTTCCGGGATTGCTGAATCTTCTTTGGAGAGTCACGTCTGGAGTGAGATTGGTCTCATTACTGTCGGCGACGCCTTGATCATGATGATTCTAGCTTGGAGCATTGCGAAAATGCTCGGCCTGGATCAAAAGCTAATGAGCGCATTCATACTCTCAACGGCCCTGACAAACTCTGGGAATTATGGACTTCCAGTTAACCTGCTAGCATTTGGCGAGAAGGGTCTTGAGACTGCTGTCATTTTCTATGTCATCAGTTCTGTTATCGCCTATACGGTAGGCGCATTCATCGCCTCACATGGGACAAAAGGCCTCAGGCAGTCTCTCTCTAGCGTAACTCATCTTCCATTGATGTATGCTGCAGTGGCGGCATTCGCCGTAAGGTTGCTTATGCTCCAAATACCCCGGCCAGTTCTCCAATCTGTGAACCTCATGAGCGAGGCAGCGATTCCAGCGATGCTCCTTGTACTTGGGATGCAACTTGCGGAGCCAGCATTACTGCGATCAAAATCTGCTCATTGGAGACTAGCAATCCTTAGTTCAATCATCAAATTATTCCTCCCAATCATTCCAGTGTTATTACTCTCGCAAATTATTGGATTAGGAGGATTAGCTAGAAACGTGGTCCTAGTGCAAGCATGCATGCCAACCGCTGTTGTGGCAATAATCTTCACGGTCAAATACAAAGGCGCGTCGCAATTCGTTACAAGCGTAATAGTAATGTCGACTTTGATGAGTCTCTTGACGTTGACGCTACTCCTATCTTTCGTAATGTAGATCACGAATGGTCTGCACGCGATTGACGGAAGACGTCCGATGCATGATATGAAATCAAATGAAACGTTAATATACCTATCATGATACAGTGACGTATCGAAGTTCGATATGTCCATTCTTCCAAACCTGAAACACGCCCTTCCCGAAAGCGAACAATCTGACCACCTCAATCACCAAATGCCAATCTTAGATTTAACGGCAAAGAGAATGAATCATGAGAGAGTGCGTGTGGAGATTCAAAACGTTGTAGCCTCAGCCAACCTCAATCAACACCTAGACCTTGACGTGATCCTAAAAGTCACCCCGGGAGCCAAGTATAATCCAGAAAGATTTCCCGGCCTCGTATACAGACTGAAGAGACCGAAGACCACGACCCTACTTTTCAGATCAGGCAAAATGATCTGTACTGGAGCAAAATCAACCAGATCAGCGAACACCGCAATTACGCAAGTAATCAACGCATTGAAAGACCAGGGAATCGTCATAATCACAACTCCCACTCCCAAAATCGAAAACATCGTAGCCTCAGGAGAGTTGGGAGGAAACATTGACTTGGAGAACGTCGCCGAACGATTAATCAAAACAATGTACGAACCAGAACAGTTCCCGGGTCTAATCTATAGAATGAAAGACCCCAAAACCGTATTCCTCATCTTCGCAAACGGCAAAATCGTCTGCACCGGCGCCAAAACAGAAACCAGCCTCAACTCCGCCATCCACAACCTGATAGACACACTTCAACTCAACAGCCTCATAATACCCACTAACACCGAACAGGCTCAGCATGCCTCTCTGCACAGTACAGCACGCAACATCTCGAATGGCGAAATAATTTGCCGATTTTCGTGAGAATACACCAACTTTATGACGAAACGAAAAGTCTTTACCCACACTGAACATACGTAAGGACGGTAAGACAACATGCCTTTATCTTATGTCTTAATGAATGTGGAATTGGGCTCAGAAGAGAGGGTACTCAAAGAAGTTCGTACGATTCCTAACGTGAAAGAGTGCCATCGAGTATATGGGGTATATGACATGATTGCAAAAGTCGAAGCTGATTCAATGGATAAACTGAAAGAAGTCGTTACGTGGAAAATAAGACGACTGGACGGCGTGCGTTCCACCCTTACGACAGTCGTTATGGATTAACCAAGAATCTGAAAAGCAAAAGCCTGCACCAAACAGGCTTCAAGCTACGTATTGTAAATTTACTTACTCGAAACCATGGACAACTTCTTAAGCCAAGACTCGAACAAACGGCACAGGTAACGCCATGACATCTGATGTGAAGTACGCCAAGCATGTAACATTGAGTTCAACTAAGAAGATTGAAACAGTCACGTTAGTTGGAGAAATAGGAGCCACCCTCAAAGAAGTGAGTAAGTGAACCCCTCATGACATTATTACCAGAAGTCCAGTATCAGGAGAAGGTTCTGAAACTACTAATCCAAGGACAATGGAAGCCATCACATTCAACACGAACTCAACCCGTAATGAACCCAGCCACAGGCTCAGCAATATGCAACGTTCCCTTCACCTTGAAAGAAGAAATCGACCAAGCAGTTGAATCATCAGCCTCAGCATTTGAAAAATGGAAAGAGGTCCCACTAACAGAGAGGATACAGTACCTCTTCAAGTTGAAGAACCTGTTCGAAAACCATTTCGAAGAGTTGGCTAGAATTAACACACAGAATCATGGAAAGACCATTATTGAAAGCAGAGGAGACATCAAACGAGCTACAGAAAACGTTGAAGCCGCCATCGGTGCAGCCTCCACCCTCTCAAAAGGAGAACACCTAGACCAAATAACAACCGGCATTGACGAAGGAACCGTGAAAGAACCACTCGGCGTCTTCGCACTAGTCTGCCCATTCAACTTCCCCATAATGATCCCTTTCTGGTTCCTACCATACGCAGTTGTTCTCGGCTGCACAGTAGTCGTAAAACCAAGCGAAGTAACGCCAGTACCGATGACCTGGCTAGCGGAACTGATTCAAGAGGAAGTCAAATTCCCACCAGGAGTCATCAACCTAGTTCAAGGAAGCAGAGAAACAGTTGAGCATCTAATTGCACACCCAAAAGTGAAAGGCGTTACCTTCGTAGGCTCAACGCCCGTAGGGCGACACGTCTACAAACTCGCCGGCGAACACGGCAAAAGAGCAATAGTGCAAGGAGGAGCAAAGAATTCAATTCTAATAATGCCCGACGCTGATCCTGCAATCGCAGTTGACTCAAGCGTATCATCAATATTCGGAAATACCGGCCAACGCTGTTTGGCAGGAGCTAACCTCATTGTAACAGAAGAGATTAACCGAAATCTCATCGAGGGAATAGCAAAACGGTCAAGCTCCCTCAAACTCGGGTACGGATTAGATGAATCAACCGAGATGGGCCCTTTAACAACTGAGAAGTCGAAAGAAAGAGTCCTACAATACATTGACAAGGGACTAGCCGACGGTGCAAAACTAGTATTGGATGGAAGAAGAACAGGCGTGAAAGACTATGACAAAGGCTTCTTCCTAGGAGCATCAGTCTTCACTCAAGCTTCACCCGACATGAGCATTGCAAAAGAAGAAATCTTCGGACCAATCGCAAGCGTTGTCCAAGTCTCAAACCTCGACCAAGCCATAGACATGATCAATACGAGTACAAACTACGGAAACGCAGCAAGCATCTTCACATCGAACGGATACTCCGCGAGGAAATTCCGACGCAACGTACGCGCAGGAAACATCGGTATAAACGTTGGCGTTCCCGCACCAATGGCATTATTCCCATTCGGAGGAATGAGAGATTCATTTTTCGGAATCCTCCACGGCCAAATGGACTCGGTGGACTTCTTCACAGATCGCAAGGTCATCATCAGCCGATGGAGCTGAAAAAAGAATAGGAAAGCCATGATTAATTAGAACTCCTGAGCAAAACCTGCCATTGAAAGAACAATAATTGAAGTACCAGCAAAAACCTTCAAGAAAGACCCGCGAGCAACAACCTAACTTAACAAGTACTGGATGATCTTGATCAAGATATCTCTGAGATACATTCGAGAGTTGGGAATGATAAGCTCAACTTAAAATGCTAGAATGACAGGATCTTTCTAATCCTGAAAGGAGAGAAAAGATGATGACAAAGATTGTGAACGCCTGGAACGAATGGGATCCATTGAAACGAATAATCTTGGGCCGACCTGAAGGCACTCAGGTAGCCGCTCCAGAACCAGGCCTCTACTCGCATCAACCCGACGG
>CAYWMG010000441.1:0-6560 GCA_964459245.1 uncultured Candidatus Bathyarchaeia archaeon | reverse complement strand
GTTGTTACAAAACTTGACGTCAACCTCTGCATACTCGTCACCGTCGAAAAAACCTGACCATTAGCCTGCGGAACACCCAACAGAACCAGAACCGAACACACCAACAGCAGAACCGTAGACCACATAATTTTTGGCATTAATTCCGCCAGTTAAGAACTACAGCAGTTAGTTGCGTGACATATGTACCTAATGGATGAATCATACATCCCAACGAGGCAACGTACACAAGGAAGACTGACATCTTGGTCCTCTCTGGAAGCTTTAGCCAACTTCAGCGTTCGATACAACAGCCTTCGCATCATACGGTTTAGTCGGCGTCGATATAATTCCCTTCGGAAGCTCTATCACCAGAAGGCGCGTCTATCATTTGTCAATAGTAAGTTGGCCATTTATCTCACAAATCGCCGTTAGGCGCCTCTGAGGTTCAGCACAAATTATTAGCATTTCTAAGAGCTTAAAGACAACTCTCTCGCTCGCGTTAATCGGCGATGTATGGTGTCAAGCTACTTAGCCAGGTAAGTTAGCTGAGGATGGTTAGGTTGACGTTCCTGCGGGCGCGTGGGCCGTCTAGTTCTACCAAGAAAATATTCTGCCAAGTGCCTCTGATTAGTTGGTGTCTTTCGATCGGAAATGTCCGCGAATGTCCAAGGAAGGCTGCTGCCAGATGTGCGTCTGCATTGTGGTCAATTTCATTGTGCGCGTATGTGGATCTTTGTGGAAAGAGTTCCTCTATCTTCATTTGAATATCACTCAATAAGCCTCGTTCGTTTTCGTTCACGATTACTGCTGCAGTTGCGTGTGGAACACTAACCGTCAGTATTCCGTCAGTTACGTCGTTGTCTGATACAAATTTGATTACTTCTGCAGTGATGTCGATCAATTGTCGTCGTAGTGTAGATCTTAAAGTTACAGTTTTCCCTCGCACGGTCATTTGTTTTCTTTGTACGTAGGTGAGTACACGTTGAAAAAGAGTGCGAAAAAAGAGGGGCCAGAAGCTACACTCGTGCTTCGTGGGTGGGAATCGGCGGTAGTTCTGGGAATCGTTCTTTCATTTTCTGTTCGGCTACTGCATTTGCTTCTTGGAGGATTTGCTGGGCTTGTTCGCTAGAGGCGTTTGTATCGAACGATGTGTCGGTTGCTTCGCCTACTTCGATAGCCATACCTTCGAGTGATTCATTTACTCCAGCGAGTTCCATCGAAACTTCTGGCAGGACTCCTTGCAACTGCGATTTTAGTACACCGACAACGTGTGCTACCGGCTTCATCGCATAAGCGATTTCCCCAAAGTCGCGGATCGTTTGCAGCCTGAGGGTTATCGTCTCGAGCGCCATTTCGCTGTGCAAAACCACCTTCGCCATCTTCCGTAATTCAGCACATTCATTGGCGTACATTGATGCAGCCTGCGTATTCTTGCTCTGTGTTGCGAGCACACATTTGCCGTACAGCGATTGATCTCTTTGTTGCATCTGGTAGGAGGTCTTCTCAAGCTTGCGTTGCTGCAGCTTCAGCTTGAAGAGGCATTCGTTGATTCTTTGTTTGACTGGAGTGGGGTGAATTGCCTCTCGAACGCGTTTGCTCCAAGAACTTCTTTCATTAAACATTCATTCTATCCCCCCTTACGAGCCGTTCTTGCCTGCTAGGTCTGATATTTCATGTTCTTTGGCAAGAATCTTGAGGAAATTTCCGAGTCTTCCGTCTTCAAAGGTTCTGATGACCGATCCGGTGTATTCTATTCTGATGTTAAATGATCGAAGTTTCGACATCAGTTTCTCGATTTCTGACTTGTTCTTTCCAACCAGGAACATGATACTTTCTGGTTCTCCCAACGAGCTTACCACTCTTACTGTTTGCGGAATGGCAGTTATTTTCTCTAGGATAGCGTCCTTCTCTGAATCGTTTGGGAAACTAGCTCCGACGAGTATCTGCTCGGCGACTCCAAGCTTCTCGAGATCAAGATCGGCTCGGTAATCTTTGATGATTCCTGTCTTCTCAAGCTTGCCCACACGATACGCCACAACGTTCGGATGAAGACATAGCTTGCGGCCTATTTCGGCAAAGGAATATTTCGCATTCTCCACAAGTTCGGCTAATATTTTGAAGTCTGTTGCATCAATCATTCTTATCACAGTGCTTTATACGTCTCAAACCATTTGTTGTAGAGATTCAACATTTGAGTGGAAACGCTGGGTTTGCGCCTCTTCATGGTCTCCATGAGATCATCCATCGTTATGGGTCTGACCACTTTCTTAGCCATTTGATTACCTTCAAAGAGTTCTCTAACTACTCGCGTCTGAGCGCTTTGAAAGATGTCTCGCAAATCGCTGCCCGAGTAGCCATCGGTTTTTTCTAGTAATAGTTCTAGGTCTACGTCTTTTGCCAGGTTCAGATTTTTCGTGAAGATATTGAATAACTCACGTCTTGCTTCAAGACTCGGTAGGGCAACATATATGCGACGTTGGAATCTACGGATGAATGGTTCGTCTAACACCCATGGTTTATTGGTTGCTCCTATTACGTAGACATGTATGGGTCGTTTTTTGTCTAAAACGTTGTCCATTTCTTTGAGAAATTGGTTTCTAGTTCGAACTTCTCCACCTACCTCCTCTCCTCTTACGCCTACGAGTGAATCTATTTCATCGATGAAAATGATACCGGGCTTTCCATTTTCGGTTGATTGGCGAGCAGAGTTGAAAAGGTCGGATACGTTTTTTTCTGATTCACCTAACCATTTGGACATTATTGACGCTGCATCAATGTTGTAGAATACGGCGTCGATTTCTGTTGCGATAGCGGCAGCCAGTAGGGTTTTGCCACATCCGGGAGGCCCGAAGAATAGGATGCCTCTGGGCCAACCGAGCGGGAATAGGTCGGGGCGTTTTATGGGGAAGACCACTGCCTCTTCTATGGCCCTCTTTGCGTCGTGGATGCCTGCTATCTCATTCCATTTGATGTTCGGTTTCTCCATCAGAACTTGATGTTGGGTTTTTATTGGCTTTGTTGATTGATTTACCTCATTCTCTATCTGGCCATCTTTGAGTTCTCGGATGCGGCGTTTGTAACTTTCTACTTGTTTTGTGTAAAGCCTGGTTTGTGGCGATTCTGGGTATAGTGTGCATAATTTGAGGAGTATTTCGATCGATCGGTCGTATCGTGACATGGCGAGGCTTCTAGCTCCTTGTTTGTCATACAGGATTGCCTCGTTTGCACATTTGACGGCCAGCTTTTCTAGTTCTTCGGACGCAGAGAGCAGCATTGTGTGGACTCCGTGGTTATTCAATTTGTATTTTCCCGTTGTCACGCAGCTTGTCTATCGCATTTCTAATATCATCTGGGGACTTGCCCAGTTCATTAGCACAAGAAGATATGTTGAAACTGGTGTGCTCTTTGGCGTAGCGATATACCCTGTCTTCTATGCTCTCGAATTTGGTATCGTTACCATTGTTCGGAGTTGCCGATTCAGAAACTCGTGCGATTGGATGATCAGGTATTGATGGTAACTCCTCGAAATGATCTCGAAGTTTTTCCTCCGCAATGAGTCCTGTTTCTTCCAAGATTTTTTTGGCGTCTACATCTGTTGCCTGGGTGGGGATCGATGATTCGGAAACTTCACCGGCCTCTGCGGTTAGATCGCCGAGTATGCTGTTTACTTCATCCAGTTCGCTTGCTACTTGTGGAACTATCCCTGCTATTTTTGATCGGGTTTCCTTAACGATTCCCATTACTGGGGCGATTTCAGCGTAGATTGTTCCGAAATCAGCTACGGTCTCAAGTCTAAGTATTACCCTCTCAAGTGCGAGTTGACTTCCTAGAACGACTTTCGCAATTTTTCTGATTTCGGCACATTCATTCGCGTAGATCCTTGCGTGTGCATTATCGTTGGAAAGCTGTGATGCAATGCACCTTTGAAAGAGATCTTTGTCACGTTGTTTTATTCGTGAATATGTCTGTTCAAGCTTTTCATATTGGGTCTGCAATCTGAACTTTGCATGCTCTATTCGTTCCTTAAGTGGTGTTGCAGATCGGAGTTTATCTTCAAACCGTTTAATTATTGAAAACGCAATCACTTCCGGAACTAAGTTTTGGAAATTTCGTTGATTTTGATTACGACGACGTTAGAAGGTGATGTTTGAGGTTGTTCTTGAACCGGGTTTTGGTCTTTGTTTTCTAAAGGAAATGTGGGGATTTGTGATGGTTCTGCAGTTTCTTTGTTCTTTAGGTAGTCGATTATGTTTGCTATGTCTTTGCGTTCCTTTCGTGCGGTGTCGAGTCCTGATCTGATGGACTCTGTTACTTCTTGGTAGATTTTTTCACTGATTTCAGAAGACGAGTAAAGCATCTTGTTGTTTGTTAACGCGTCCTGCAGATCGCTTATTTGCTGGTCAAGTTTTGACTCCACGCGTTTTAGAGTGTCGATCAGTGACTCAGATTTTTCCTTGATTTCTTTGTCGAGGGCGTCATAGGTGGATTGTAATTGTTCGAATTCGGACTGGTCAATGTCACCGTCTTTCAATAATAGATCTAGAGCTTGTCTTCGTCGTGCAATTATGTCGTGTTCTCTTCGCAGATCTTCAGCTTCTACTCGCCAGGTTGATTGTAGTGTGACGCGATCTTCTAGCACTTTGACAAAGTTGATTGAATGCTGGATGACTTCTCCGTCATTGTGGATGATTTGTATTGCAGTAACTTCATCTTTGGTGTCTGCTGTGAGTCCAACTAACTTGCCTACTGGCCTACCCATTGAATCTTCAATGGGTTTACCCAGGAATTTTCCGACTTGTTCGACGATCACGGTCAAGGGCGGTGCTCCTAGTGGGAGAGTGACTCCCCTAGACGTTGTGACCCACTCTGTGGTAGATCAGGGAATTTTTCTCGGATATGTTGATCGGCGATTGCATTGGCTTCGCCCATTATTCGCTGGGCTTCTTCGTTAGAGGCTCGGACATCGTAAGAATCGGATATAGGTTCTCCTGATTCTGCGACGAAGTTGTTCAGCATCTCCCCAACTTCGTTAAGTTCAAATCCCACCTCTGGGATCACGCCTGAAATTTGGTTTTTAACCGATCGCACTACACTCGTCACTGGGCCCATCATGCGGGCAATATCTCCAAATTCCTCAATCGTTTCAAGTCGTATGGATACCTGTTCTAGTGCAAGCTGGCTTTGAAGCGTAACTTTAGCTATCTTGCGCACTTCCGCGCACTCGTTAGCATACATGGTCGCTCTAGCTGTATCATGGGTCATTTGGGCGCTCACGCATTTCGAGAAAATTTCTTTATCGTGTTGCTGCATTCGCATAGAGGTTGATTCCAGTTTGTTCTGCTGGACTCGAAGTCGGTAGATGGCGCTAGAGAGTTGCTGTTTAACCGGAGGAGCGCGATGAAGGTGTAATCCTCTTAGCTTGAATGTGTCGGAATCGCCCTCCCATTCCTTGAGAAAATTGTTCATTTTCAATGTCTCTCTTTGTGTTTACAACAAATTCGGTTGATTGTTCTTCGTAGGCGAAAGAACCCTATTCAAATTTCATGCAAGAAAGCTGTCAAGATTCAGTGACTCATCGAAAGTAGTTTTTCATAATCAGCAGTCACGAAGTCACCTGCTCTATCCATTCTGATCCTAGAAAGAATATCAATTAAGCCCCGAGCAGACGCACGCTTGGATTACATCGTGTGATCGACGCCGAGAGGGAGGCCTCTTAGTAGCATTCCTTGAAACCCTTTGTGGAATACTAAAAAAAGGGTTGAAGAGATGGTGGTTTGCGAGCTTGAGCTATCTAGCTTGATTTTGATCATAGACAGATACAGGTTCGTTTCCTTCCACGAGAACGCCTTCAGAATGAAGTTTGTAGGTAAGGAGGACACCGTACGAACGGCTTGCTTCGATAGCGTCTCTAGCGATGTTGCTGTTCTGCCTGAAGCTTATGTGCAGTTTTGACTAGCGCCTGATGCAGTTTTTTCAAGCAGGGCTCGGCCTGAATACTTGGTTATTTGGCTAAATTCTGTTCGGTGAAACGATCTGGGTTATGTGGGGATTATTTTGAAAGGAAACATGAGACTGAAGCTTACCAAAACTACTCCCAAATAGAATAAGACGACCAGCTTTGGTGGATTTTGATCTGCGATCATGTATGAGATTGCAGTACATACAGCTGGGATTGTTGGAAGGAAATAGAAGATGTAGGTTACTCTATTCCCGAAGAGCACTGCCGGATAGTATGGAAGGTAAGTGACAGCAAACCAAACAAGAGCGAGTAGAGCTAGATCACTCTTCTTCTGTTTGATGTACGTGTATCCTGAATAGGCTATTGCTGGAAGAGTGAGATAAAGAATCGATGGGTTCATAGCTCCCCAGAAAGTGAGTGAGTTAAACTCATTCGTCAAGCTGTCCGTGGTCACTTTAACACTTACCAATAAGTACGGAATCTGAACTTGGTTAATCAACCACTGCCAAGGACAACTAATAATGCCGCTCGGACAAGAGGAAACCAATGCCGAAGAGTAGTTTAGGATATACTGTAAGTGAGGCAGTGCGCTATCGTAGCCAACCCAAATTCTGTCCATAAT